>DAOLFJ010000437.1:0-3249 GCA_035326365.1 Saprospiraceae bacterium
AGTTATCAGTATAGTAAGGCGTAGAAAGTGGCGTTGCAGAGAATACCGGTCTACCTAGTACTAATGATGATGTATCTGCACCACAATTGATGGTTACATTTATAGGACATGTAATGACTGGTGGAACTTTGTCTTGAACATCTAGGATAACCATACAAGTATTTCTGTTACCAAATGCATCAGTTACTCTCAATTCTACCATTACTTCTCTTCCTACATCTTCGCAACATACTTGTACGAAAGGTGTCCATGCTGTAGTACTTGCAGTACATCCAGGTGTCATTCTTCTTACATCAAATGTTACATCTGTACAGTTGTCATGACTACCATCATCAAATGATTCTGCAAATACATGAGCCCAACCATTGTTTGATAAGGTAACTACTGTAAATTCGTCACACACTGCTACTGGTGGTGTAGTGTCGAATACATCTACTTCAGTACGACATTCACCTACATTTCCGCACGCATCTGTCACTAAGTATTGTACCCAAGTTCTACCCAAAGGCAATCCTCTGATCACAAAGTTTGGATAAGTACCTGTTACTTGTATGTCACCATCTTGTGTTACGAATGGTACATTGTCACCTGGATCATTACCAAAAGCATCAGCTTTTTTCACTCTAACAGTCCAAGTTGTTGTATTACAATCAGATATTGTTATTGGAGCTCTTACATTCCACGTAGCTGTACAAGTATATGGGTCAGCTGTTAAGATAGCAGCTACCAATACTGGAGCTAATGAAGAAGTCATATCAGCAGGACATGTCACTACTGGACCTTCATCATCTACTACTTTTATAATTTGATATTTTGTTCTAATTTCTGTTGAACACCAATCTAAGATCGTCCATTTTCTTAATATTTTGTAACTGTTTGCACAAATATCAAGTTTCTCATCAGAGAATGTAGTATTGATCTTACAAAGTGTACTATTACCAATGAAGTTATGGTAGAATGTATCTATTAATGCATTCTGTGTACCAGATAAATTATCACATGTTTGTTGCCAAGTACCTGTTGCTACGTTGTAACCTACTAAGTTTCCAGCAACACAACCTGGTAATGATGCTCCAGCTAAAGTCGGAGTTCCTACACGGTAACCACGTACAAATCCTCTAATGTTTATTGCATTAGGAATGTAAGGTCCACCTGTTTCTTCTGGATCTGGATAATTGTTATTGTTGGTATCCCAGTCACTACCGAAAGGTACATTTTGAACTGTTTTGTGTGGATTCCAAGCCCAACCACCATCACACTCTAAGTGAGGTCTGTTGCCTGCTGTTCCATCATAATTCTTAGGGAATCTGATAGAATCTAGTGTGATTCTGCTGTAATAGATAGTTCTAGCACAGATCAAAGACAAGTTATTGCTTGCATCTTTTGCTTGGTATCTAATGGTTCTCACAGCTCTAAGTACGTCTGTACATGGAAGTTCAGTAGTAACGTCTGATAACGTCGTCACTGGCACAACTCCATTACAATTGTCAGTAGCTATAGGAGCGGCAAACACTCTAGGATCATAGCAACTAATAGTGATAGGCTCAGGACAAGCAATGATTGGAGCTAATTTGTCTTCAATCTTGATAGTGCCCCAACAAGAATTGGCGCCTAACCATACTCTGACTGTAAGTGTCTGACCTACATTAGAAGACGTCACCCAATTGTTACCAATGTAACCTGCAGGTGGCGCTAGTGGCTGTCCATTCAAACCAAGGACCTGAACGACGTAGAGACAATTGCCAGGGAGGCCATTACCTTCCAGCATCATGTCTGGTGTGATTTCGACGATACAGTCCTCGTCCATTGATACTTGTACAAGGTTGTTACACGCCAAAGGGCATTGTGACTGAGCTTGCATTCCCGAGTACCAGAGAGTCAGCACCGCTGACAGTATACTCATTTTGATAAACCTACCAAAACCAGTACGTTTTGTAAATGTAAATTTCTCCGATTTCATGAGACAATTTGATTTAAGTTATAAACTAAAAATGATTCCAAATTCTTCTCAGACTTACGAAAGGGAAAATACTGTTGCTACTGTTAATGAATAAAGGCAAGGGGATGCCTTGAAAAATGGATTATTTATTGTTAAGACAAAAACTATACCAATTGATGATCAACTGAAAATTTAATTAAATTTGCCGTATTGTTTACACCGAATTTTTTCATGATTCGTTTTCTGTGTGCCGATACAGTTTGATCACTTATGAATAGCTCTTCTGCTATTGTTTTGTTATTCTTAAACTGGACAATGTAAGTCAAGATTTCCTTTTCTCTTTTTGTCAGTTTCTGCTTTAGTAAAAATCTATCTTCATAGACTTTTATTTTCTTTGATGCGGTATTTGGTTGGTTTACAAATTCAGGTGAAATTCTAATTCCATCAGCCATGTAGGTTTTACCCTCCATTACCATATCTATACACTGGATTAATTCTATGGAATTGTTTGATTTTAAAACATATCCATCTGCTCCTTGCAAAAATGCTTCGCGCACCATTTGCGGTTCGCCATAATTACTTAATACGATGACCCTTACATTTGGATTGACTTTCTTTAGTTCAGAAATATAAGTCGATCCGCTGTTTTCAGCCATAGCTAATTCCATGATCAATAGATCTATAGGAAAAGCTACCATTCTATTAAGTTCTTCAAGACTGTAAGCGATACCCACTATCTTTATAGGTGGATATTTCATTTCAGTCAGTATGGCTTGTATTCCCTCTGCAAACATTTTCTGATGATCAGCTATTACAGCTCTCGTGGCCATGTGACATTATTCTTAAGTTAAAAAATAAAAATTGTATCTATAATAATCCATCTCAATACAAATCAAATAAGATGCCAAAACGTACCACCCGATTTTAAATTCCTTAATTTCTATTTGGATAATATTTTAAATATTAGCCCTTATTTTATCAAATATCACATTAATAAGTAGTTATACTTTTGTTTTTTGTTTAATATGTTATGTAATATTTTTTTGAATATTTTTATAGAATTTCACCTGCGACCTAGTATTAAGGTTAATTATTGTTCAAATGGGAAGATATATTTTGGACTTCTTTTCGATTTATCAAAGGAAAAGTTGTGGGGATTGAAAATATTTAACCCGCATAATGTATTAGAACTTCGTAGTGAAGGCTGAAAGGCCCATAAAATAGGAATTTTCGGGAGCGAATCATAGTTACCACTATGGTGAGTGATTGAAAATTAGCGGAGCGCCTTATTTTGCAGGAATTTCGGCATG
>DAOLFJ010000076.1:0-17133 GCA_035326365.1 Saprospiraceae bacterium
AAAACAAAAGGCTGATATATCATAGGTGTAAAATACAAATTCCTATAACACAAAACACATTATTCAGGTTTCATAGGGTATTGTGTGTAGGCAATTCATTTTTTTTAGGGGAATATTATATTTTGTAATATGAATGGAACAGTGGTAATGTTTTACTAATGAAATTTAATTACAAATATTATACTTAAATGGTAATTGGGTTAGCTGAACATATATGATAATATTGTTATGCGTTAAAGTCAGGTAGTCAGTTTGTTTAAGTGTATTTTTATTCGTATTTGTATAATACTAATATTATCAAATTGTTATTTATAATTAAATTTGATATATTAATAATAAAAATATTTCTGCTAGATGTTTTGGATAATCAAAGTAATAGACTATTTTTACACCGTTTTTAATCCAACAGTGTCGTATTTTCTGACGATTCCTTGACCAACAGGAATATGTCATTTAAATCTTAATAGTAGAATGAAGAATGTAAAATACGTTTATAACGAGCATACGTTACAATACGAAAAACACAGACTTTCAAGGAAGGATAAGCTCAGAAGAAGTTTTTATTTTACGTCAGCCGTACTTCTCACAGCAGTTTTGATGTTTGTTTTTGCTTATCAATACTTTCCCACACCCAAAGAGAAATTAGTTCAAAAAGAAAAAGAACAGTTAGAGTTTTATTTATCTCATCTTACTGAAGAATATGAAGTTTTGTCAGAAAAGATAGAAAGTCTTCATGAAAAAGATGGTCAAATAAATAGAATGATATTAGGAGCGAAGCCTATAGATGATGGAATATGGAATGGTGGTATAGGTGGTCACGACAAATATGCTTTTTTGGGCAATCAAATGGAAACAGGTAAGATGCTCAAAGAAAACTTAGAGAGAGTAGATGAGTTAAAACTCAAAATAGAAATTCAAAAAAACTCACTTGACAGTCTTTATAAAGTCGCAGTTGTCAAGGAAAAGAAATTAGCTAGCATTCCATCTATAAAACCTGTAAAGGAAACAGCTCTTAGAAAAGATGTTAAATTTTTATCAGGATTTGGTACTAGAATCCATCCAATACACAAGCTTAGAAGATTCCATAAAGGTATAGATTTTACAGCACCAACTGGTACTGATATTCAAGCAACAGGAAACGGTAGGGTAGCATCTATCAATAAAGAGGGAAGTGGTTATGGAAAACATGTATTGATAGATCATGGGTATGGCTACAAAACACTTTACGCTCACATGCATACTATTTCTGTAAAAGAAGGCGCAATCGTTAAAAAAGGTCAGAAAATAGGTCTAGTAGGAAGTACAGGATCTTCCACAGGTGCACACTTACACTATGAAGTTTGGCTAAATGGTGTTGCTATCAATCCAATAGATTATTGTTTAGATGGATTGACAGCAAAAGAATACCAAGATCTTGTAAAAAGAGCATCGACGGACAACCAATCATTAGACTAATCTAACAAAACTTTTATATATAAAAATAGCCTTAGGTTTTTTACCAAGGCTATTTTTTTTTGTTAATTGGTGGTGAAAACAATAAAAACAACTGTTTATAAAAGCTCTTGATTAAATTTTAAGAAAATATTAATATTTCAATTTGAACATTGATAGCTTTATTTAGTTTAATGATAGTATTACTATTATTATTGTTTCAATAACTATCATGGAGTTCGAATTGTTTAAGTTTTCTGCAAATATAAAGAGTGACATATTTCTCAAAGATCCTGAGAGTAGTCAACTAGGTTCGGCAATTATTAGTCAAAGTATAAATCTAATATATGATATAGGCTTTGAAGAGTTTAATTTTCGGAAACTAAGCCAACAAATAGGAACAACTGAAGCAACGATTTACCGCTATTTTGAAAATAAGCATAAGTTACTTTTGTACGTCACTTCATGGTATTGGTGTTGGGTAGAATACCAATTGGTACTGCACAATACTAATATTGTTGATCATAATGTGCGATTGAAAAATGCAATAAAAGTATTGACAGTACCACATGATCAACAATATGCTGATATAAATTTACAAAACCTATTTAATATCATCTGTAGCGAATCATGCAAGTCTTACCTAATCAAAAACGTTGATGATCTCAATAAATATGGTGTGTATTATAATTACAAAAAAATAGTAGCCATCATTAGCGATATTATTTTAAAAGTAAATCCTTCCTACAATTATCCTCACATGTTGGTGACAACTGTCATAGAAGGTATCCATCATCAGAAGTATTTTGCAGAGCATTTGCCATCTCTCACGGATAAAACAGATGATCCGGAATATCTCATTAATTTCTATTATCAACTTGCTATCACCGCTATAAATTTGAAATAAATATGGTTACTTATACACCAGTACAACGATTTTTCAGGCTGCTTCAACCCAATAAGGATGCCATCCGTAATTTATACATATTTGCTATATTCAATGGACTAATTGCTTTGAGCCTCCCCTTAGGTATTCAAGCTATTATTAACCTCATACAAGGAGGTGAAGTCTCTGCATCTTGGATATTGCTGGTAGCTATTGTGTTGATTGGATATATTCTAAATGGCTTATTACAAATTTTCCAATTGAGAATAACCGAAGATCTTCAAAAAGACATATTCACAAGATCAGCTTTTGAGTTTGCCTACAGGATACCACGTATTCGAATGGATGCCTTGCAAAATCAATACGCACCTGAACTCATGAACAGATTTTTTGATACTATTTCGATTCAGAAAGGTGTGGCCAAAGTATTGTTAGAAATGACTGCAGCAGCGTTGAGTATATTGTTTGGATTAATTTTGTTATCATTTTACCACCCATTCTTTATTATATTTAGTGTTTTGATTATAGTTTTGGGTATTATCATCGGTAGTTATATATTTCAGAGGGGGCTCAAATCTAGCATTGTAGAATCAAAATATAAATACAAAGTGGCTTTTTGGTTAGAAGAGGTTGCTCGTACCAATACTACCTTTAGATTGTCATGTGACACATCTCTGCCAGTCAGGAAAACAGATGTATTGGTAGAAAAATATCTTGATGCTAGAGAGGGCCATTTTAAAATTTTGCTAAGACAATATTATTTATTCATCTTCTTTAAAATATTAATTGCTGCAGGTTTTTTAATTTTAGGTGGTATTCTTGTCTTTAATCAACAAATGAATATTGGTCAGTTTGTAGCTGCGGAGATCGTGATATTGTTGCTCATTTCATCTACAGAGAAGCTTTTGCTTACCCTAGAGGTAGTATATGATTTATTAACATCTATCGAAAAAATCGGTCAGGTTACAGACTTAGAATTAGAGAAATCATCAGGTCATTCCTATATTGTCAATGAAGATCAACAGGGTATGTCAGTTAGTATTCATAACTTATATTTTAAATATCCGGATGGTGTAGATTATAGTTTACAAGATTTTAACCTTGATATTAAATCCAATGAAAAGATTACATTGACAGGATCTAATGGTAGCGGTAAGGCTACATTGCTCAAACTGATGACTGCTTTTTTTGAGCCACAGCGCGGTAATATTATTTATGACAACATACCAATAAAAAATTATGATGTGACTCAGTTGCGAAGCTATATCGCAGAATGTATTTCTGAGGATAGAATCTTTGAAGGTACGCTTTTAGAAAACCTTACGGTAGGTCGTGATATTAGCCAATATAAGATATCTGAAGTATTAGATAATATTGGGCTGACATCGTTTATTCATCAATTGCCACAAGGATATAATACAGAAATAGGGCCACAAGGTAAAAGACTTCCGGGTAGCGTAACACAAAAGATCATTCTGGCACGTAATCTTCTGAAAGAGCCAAGATTGATGATCGTGGAAGATATCTTTAAGAATATAGAAAAGAAAGAAAAATTGCTGATTTTTAAGTACATTTTGCAAAAAAATGCGGAACGCACAGTGATTGTTGTTTCGAAAGATCCAGATATTATGCAACTCACAGATAGGATTATCACGCTAGATGATGGAAAAGTAGTCGATACCCAAATAGTAAATAAGAAATAGATATGTTAAATTTATCAGATCAAAGTATCAATCATTTATTTCGAAAAGAAAATTTTACATCCTTTCAAAAGCTTAAGGATGCATATTCTTATTCTCACGATAGATTAGTAAAATTTGTGTTTTTGCTCGCCATAATATTTATGATTATTTTGTTTTTACCATGGACGCAAAACGTTCGTGCCCCAGGAGAATTGATAGCACTTAATCCCGAACAACGACCACAAACGATACAATCCGTCATAGCTGGCCGTATAGAAAAGTGGTATGTAGTAGAAGGCCAGTTTGTCAATAAGGGAGATACAATACTTCGTATTTCCGAAGTTAAAGATGATTATTTCGACCCAGATTTGCTTGGTAATACACAGCTTCAACTTGATGCAAAAGCTTTTTCTAAATTGTCTTATGACGAAAAAGTAAAGGCACTCGAAGGCCAAATAAATGCCTTAGAAACTGCACTCAAACTGAAGATAAGTCAGGCGCAAAACAAAGTGCAACAGAATATATTAAAAGTGACATCTGATAGTATAGACTTAAAGGCAGCAAGGGTTAATTTTGATGTTGCTAAAGAACAATATGATCGTTTTAAGTCGCTGTATGAAGAGGGATTGAGATCACTGACAGATTTAGAAAATCGAAATCTTAAGCTTCAGGAGTCACAAGCGAAAGTCATTTCACAAGAGAATAAATGGTTAACTTCAAAAAACGAATTGATCAATAGCAAAATAGAATTGAATAGTATACAAGCTGATTATAAAGATAAAATAGCTAAAGCTAATTCAGACAAATACACTGCATTGTCAGGTAAATTTGATACAGAAGCGACGATCAATAAACTGCAAAACCAATACAATAACTATCAGATTAGAAATAGTTTCTACCATATACTTGCTCCACAGGATGGCTATGTCACGCAAGCGCAGCAAGTTGGTATCGGCGAGACCATCAAAGAAGGTGCTCAAATCGTTAGTATCATGCCCGCTGTCTATGATCTTGCTGTTCAAATGTACGTACGACCAATAGACCTTCCATTGTTCGAAAAAGGACAAAAAGTAATGATGCAATTTGATGGATGGCCAGCTATTATTTTTTCTGGATGGCCTGGCATATCCTTTGGTACGTATGAAGGAGAAGTTTTAGCAATTGACAATTTTATTTCCACCAATCAATTGTATAGAGTCCTTGTAAAACCTAAACAAAGTTCTCATCCTTGGCCTGAGCAGTTGCGTGTCGGTGCAGGCGTGCGCACGTTGACATTACTCAAAAACGTGAGCGTTTGGTATGAGATATGGAGACAAATCAATGGTTTTCCACCAGATTATTATAAACTGAATACTAAAGTAGATGAAAAGGGAAAAGATGATAAGAAGTAAGATGAAATTCGGAATTCACTTATTCATTTTTGGCATTGGGTTTTGTTTTTCTTTGGCTACATTCGGTCAGACTTCAGCACCAGTTTTGACCATACAAAGGGTATTTGACCAAGTGAAAAGATATCACCCAATGTCTAGTAGAGCATTCATGCAACGTGATTTTGCAGCAGCTGATTTACTAAAGGCAAAAGGTAGTTTTGACCCTACAGCTCAGAGTACCATCTCTCAAAAAAACTTTGACAATAAAAATTACTATAGCTTGATCAATGGTGAAATCAAAGTACCCACATGGACAGGCATAGATCTGAAAGGTGGTTATGATATTAATAGAGGTGTCTTCCTTGGTAACGAAAATTCAACTCCTGATAATGGACTTTGGTATGCCGGTGTTTCAGTGCCACTCGGTCAAGGACTACTCATTGATGATCGAAGAGCACAAGTCAAAACTGCAAGGATAGGCCAAAACTTAGCGATAAATCAACAACAAGATATGACCAATGAGTTACTCTTTCAGACTGCAAATGCTTATTGGGATTGGTTTAGGGCTTACCATGTGCGTCAGATACTAAATGATGCAGTGGAGAATGCCAGACTAAGATATGAAGCTGTCCGATCATTTGCACTTAAAGGAGATAGACCAGGTATAGATACAGTGGAGGCAGGTATACAAGTACAAAATATTAGTTTGAGTTTATCGCAAGCAGAAATGGAGTTTGTCAAAGCTTCCAATGCACTTTCAGGTCAATTTTGGGATGATAATATGCAAAATGTGGGTTATGATTCTAATGCCCAACCACTTGATATCACGACGTCAACTCAAATGGCCAAAAACAATGTACCTAATATTAACAATAACCTGCTACCGGAAGCCCATCCTTACCTAGAAGTATTACGTCAGAAGTTACTTCAGCTAGAAGTAGAGAAAAATCTTAAAAGAGATAAGTTAAAGCCCAAGTTAAACTTACAATACAACCCATTGTCTGAAGCATTTGGAGCAGGAGAAACGACCAATTTTTCTATCAATAATTACAAATGGGGTATGGAGTTTAAAATGCCATTATTTTTGAGGAAAGAGCGAGGAGATGTGAAACTTGCTGATCTTAAAATAAGGGAAACAGACATGATGCTTCGTGAAAAGTCCAATGAGATCAGTATAAAATTTGAAAATTATATCACCGAATGGCGCGCCACATTAGATCAGATCGATATTTTTAGCAATACCGTAGAGTTGTATAGACAGATGCTCGATGCGGAGAGAAGGTTATTTAATATCGGCGAAAGCAGTCTCTTTCTGGTCAATAGTAGGGAGCAAGCATACATCAACGCGAAGATAAAGCTTACAGAGATACTGGCAAAAAACAATATGTCTTACTATGGCATCTGGTATTTTGCAGGACGATTGCCGGAGTTGTAATGTATTGATTCCGAAGATCCTTAGGCTATATATCATTTAATTAAATGGTGAAATACTGACATCGTATATCTTGTGCTCAATAGCATAAATCACCATACCTGCGGTATTTTTGCAATCTATTTTCTCCAAAATACTTTTTCGGTGACCTTCTACTGTTCTTGAACTGATTCTTAGTTTGTCAGCTATTTCTTTATTTGTGTACTCTTTGCAGATCAACTTTAAAATTTCAATTTCTCTATGTGTTAGGTCTATATCTACTAGTTTTCTTTTAGCAAGTAGTCGCCTATCCCTAATCAATTGCATGATGTGGTCATTGATAAAAAACCCTTTTCTGTGGACACCTTTAATGGTTTGAATCACAATATCTGGATGTTCGTTTTTTGCCAAAAATCCTGCTGCACCTTCATCCAATAATTTTACGATCATCGAATCATTATAGTGAGATGTGAGTATGATGACCTTTATGGGTATAGATAGACTTATAATCTTAAGTAAGGTGTCCACACCATCTAAAAGCGGCATAGCTAAATCGAGGAGAATTACGTCGGCTAGATGTTCATCTTCTGCTAGTTTCTCTAATAACTCTAAACCGTTTTCTGCTTCGAAAGATACCGTAAGTTCGTCATCTTGCTCTAGAATCATCTTCATACCTTGGATAAATAATCGCTCATCATCTACGATGCCTACTCTAATTTTGGTCATTGTTTGGGAATTTTAAGTAAAATAACATGCCTTTTTTTGTTTTATCCGAAGTTATGTTATAGTGTCCTCCTAATAATTCACATCTAGTTTTTACATTTCCGATACCAAGTCCTGTTGTTAGATTGTCAGGTTCAAATCCTATACCATCATCTCGATAAGTCATGATCAGAAACTTGTCTTCTGGTTCAAAATTTATTTCTACTTTATTTGCTTTTGCGTATTTTAATGTATTATTTATCAATTCTTGAATGATACGATAAAGATGTAACAGTTTGAAATCGTCACTTATCTGTATTAAGTGTTCAGACTTTATACTGAGTTGGACTACTTGAGATATATTGATGATATTAGCCATTTCTTTTAGGGCATGATGAATACCAAATTTTTTTAGTAACTGAGGCATTAGCTCATGTGATAAGTTCCGTGTTCGGTCTGTACTTTGTTTTAGGGATGACTCTATTTGGTCTATGAGTTTTAAAACTTCAGGGTCATCTTTTATTTTTTTCTTTAGCAGATGGATATTGAGATGAATAATATTGAGCTTAGATGCAATATCGTCGTGCAACTCTGATGAAATCCTATCGCGTTCTGTTTCTTGGGTTTTTACTGTATTAATGAGCAAAGTTTTTTGGAAAGCTAGTTCATCTTCCTTTTTCTGGAGTTTAATGGCGATGATTTTTTTCTGACCTTGGTTGAAAAACCAAATAGTGATGACAATAACTATCAACATGATAATTACTCCAAACATTATAGTCAGCATTAATTCTTGATCTTTCATATTTTTATAGTTTTAAATCGTGATTCTATCAATAGTTTGACGAAAATAAGTCCGAATATTACTTTGGTGCACAAAATTAATATCCCTCTGAAATCCCAAATAAATAATTGGTAAGATGTAGCAATATTCAGCATGGCATTACTAAATAATAAAACCACCAATGATGTGCCAAAAACCAATAATAAACATGACACGATGAGTTTTACAATCTTTAATTCTTTAGTGACTTCTACATCCATAGTTGTAAAGAAAAACCTTAATGAAAAGATCAGCAAAACCAAATTTACCAAAGTCGCTGAATAAGAATTGAACATATCAATCGTCTGTACAAAAAGAGAATTTCCCAAAATAATAAACAACCCTTGGAGCAATACAGGAATAAGTGGAAAAGGTTTGCCATGCTTTCTGTCACAAGCATAAAAAAAGATAACCAAAAACCAAAACTCTACCATAGTATTCACGTGAAACAAGAATAAATTAGAGATTTTATTTTCTGCTAGAAAGAGAGACAATATTTCTATACAGTTGGATATTAAAAAATAAATACCAAAAACCTTCAAAATATCAGATAATGCTCTGTACTGGATGAGAACCAATACAGAGCATATTATTGAAACAAAAAGCACAATTAAACTTAGGCTCATAAATAATCCGTCTTAAACTTTCTTATTTTCCACATTTGGGTGGGCAAGGTCGCGTTACATCATACACGTACTGGCCTGCACTGTAATCAAGCATGTCGTTGCCATTTGCGTCTACACCTACTAACAATAAGTGAGGTACATTGGGTGTAACAGAGACATCAAGACCTTGATAAAATCTTGCCGCTGCAGGTGTTTCTCCTAATACTTCTGCAAGGTCTACCACTGGCATGGTATAATATCTAGTGAGGGTAGTGGCCGTATATGCCTGACCACCTTGAACCCATGCATTGGTCCAAGTATTAAACTTCGCCAGTGAAATGGTGTCTTGTGTTGAATTGGTCGTATCTGCTTTAACTTCTGGTGCTGTTTCTTCCACCATTTCTGGTTTTTTGGTTTCGCCACAAGCTGTTAAAAAAAGAAATGTACAAAGGGCACAAAAGAATAAAAATTGATTATTCATTATAAAAATATATTAAAGGGTGATTAAATACATATCAAATGTTTATAAAAAACAAATCCCAACATATAATCTATTCTCGCAAAGGGAAACGACAGTTCAGAGAAAGGACAGTTAGGTGCGGAACTGCTTTTATCTTATCTCTTGTCTCTAGAAGACGGCACAAAATAGGAAAAAAAAATTACTCTTCTATAAGTATTTATACGTATATAATCCGAGCTAAGTTTTCATGTTTTAGTAATGCAATGACTATCAATGATTAAATTAGTTTTGGACATAATGTTTTTCGACTAAAAACGGATAAAACTACAAAAAAAGGCGAATGCACATCGTGTACATTCGCCTAAGATTGAGATCGGATATTTATAATTATCCTAAAATGCCATTAAACTGTAAACCAGGATTAGCTGTGATGCCAGAGCTTCTGTATTCTGCTGTTTTTGAGCTACCTTTTGTATATTGGAAACTTTGTGTTGCTTCTCTGTCATAACCAGCCATTACCCAAAGTTTGAAAGTGACAATGGCACCATCTGGAACACCTAGGTCACCAGGATCGGTTGTGTATTGTTGTCCTGCAAGTTCATTGTCAGTCTGTTGTGACCAATGCCATTGACCATCATCACCCATATAATGAAATTCTGTTCTAGCTACATAAGCGCCATCTTGATCTAATTTAAATTTACCTACTTGTTGAAGTCCCATGATATAATTATTGAATAGAAAAATATTATTGCCTACACATTTCAAGGAATTTCGGCTACCACCTTTTATCATTCTACCGGTCAAAATGATAATACAAAGATGCGGGCATTCAGAAATGTGCAAAAGCGTATTTATACTACAAAGTTTTCAAGTGTATATACTGATAGCGAGTAGGTAGTTATGCTTATAAAGCTATTAAGTGTTTATACTTATGCGATATAGTAACGTACTTGTAAATAGTTGTAAATCATAAATTAATACTTTATTTACTTTTGTATCCCATCGACAATCCTGTATCTCCTTTCACTACGAGCGCTACAGTGGCTTCACTAGGATGGTTGTTTTCAATAGTTAAAGCAGTGTTTTTATCTACTTTTATTTTTATAGTTTCATTCGGTTTGACATCGATAGGAGAGTGTTTGCCACCATCTATAGGCATCATCCAAATCGTCAGGTTAGTTGTAGACATGTTTTTTAGTTTTACTGAAAATTTGCCATGTTGATTGTTACCAAGTACAAAGGATTCGTTGGGCTTAATGAAGGTGGTAGATGTCAGACTACAAGATGTCAGTAAGGTTATACATAAAATGATGTTGATTAAGATTTTCATTTTCTTTAAATTTTGATGCTACGACATTGTAACGCTGCAAAGTTGTCTCATTTTAAAATAAAGCTGTAATTAATATTAATTAAAAATGTCTCAAATTATGAATTGAGACAAGTAACATGGTTTTTCCTGTAAAGTACTTGACCTTAATCATTCGTTTTTATACCCAAAACCTTTTGCAGAATTTACCTTTTATTCCTAAAGGAGTTGAATTAGTTGCTAAAGAAACAATGTTATTACATCATTAATAATCAGTATTTTTTATGAAATATATGTCATCATGTGCTGAATCTAAAAATCTATTTTATATTTGTTGCAGATAATTGTTTTAAGAGTATGGTTAAAAATTTAAACATCCTCTAACAGCATATACACTTTTTTCAAATCGATAAAAATAAATGACAAATAATATCTGCCTGAACTGTGGAAAGAAATTGACCGATAAGTTTTGTTCTGGTTGTGGTCAAAAAGCAGATACACGACGTATTACATTCAAGAATCTCTTATATAATGATGTCATTCAAGGTGTATTTAATCTTGAATTAGGCATACTTTACACTGCAAAACAAGCATTGATTCGTCCCGGACAAGCGGCACTAGATTATATTGCGGGAAAAAGAAAACGTTTTTACAATATTTTTTACTTGATATTACTAACCATAGGAGCATTGATATTTACAAATAATATGGGTGAGTTATTTGGAGATCAAGGAGGAGAACTTGTCAATGACAAGGTATATCTAAATGAAGCTAGTGAAAAACTTGACAAAATAATTTCTCAAAAAAGGAATATCATTCTATTCCTTTTTGTACCCTTTGCTGCATTCAATAGTTTTGTTTTATTCAGAAAAAAGAAGCTCAACCTAAGTGAACATTCCATCTTATCAGGCATGATATTATTGGGGATTTTATTATTGTCTACGATGGGTAATATTTATTTTCCGATCAATAACTTTTTAAATTTCAGTGGAAATATTGCTAGTTTAGTCATCACAGCCATAATTGTTTTGTATATATGTTATGGATATTTTAATGCTTTTGGCGGAGATTATTCCCATTGGGGCATCACTTACAGGATGATTTTGTTTTTTGCCTTACTTTGTCTAGAAGTTGGCCTTTTATTTCTCATTATCTTTGGTTATGTATCCGATTGGAAATTTGGAGAAGTACGTATTACACCATTTGGGTAGTTTATGATGTTGTATGGTTAAGAATGTGTATCTGGACGACATTATAAGTGATTTTCCTACATCAATATGCAT
The DNA here is from genome assembly GCA_035326365.1 of Saprospiraceae bacterium. Classification (GTDB taxonomy): domain Bacteria; phylum Bacteroidota; class Bacteroidia; order Chitinophagales; family Saprospiraceae; genus OLB9. The sequence goes on from DAOLFJ010000076.1 coordinate 11,957, forward strand.
TGCTATATACAGCATTTGAATATCTGGTTTACATTTGTATTATTTTTATAAAGAAATCACATCTACCGAAAACCATACAATGGTGCAAAAAGGGACGACTAGTATAAAGTAAACAATAATAACATGAAACAATTTCAGATTTTAATGCTCTTGGTTTTAACTTCTTCCGTTTTTGCTCAGACATCGGAAAATAGGTCAAGATATTTTATAGAAATGAGTCTAGGAAGATATACCAAAGTACCTGGACTATTCGATAGGAATAGCTATGAAAACAAAATTGATTTCCTTAATGGATTCAAAGTTGGCATCATAAAAGATGAAAAAACTAAAATGTATGTCAGCTTGATGAAGTATAGTGGTGCCCAAAACAAATTTTACATTACTGCTTATGAATTTTATTCGATCACAGGGTATCAAGTTGGTTTAGGACTTACTAAAAGGCTTTTTCAGAAAAACAGATTTTCTGCTCATTTAGGTGGTGAAATACTGTTCCAAATGATTGGCTATGATGGAAACTATGGGGACGATATAAGGCCTATTATTTCACTTAATAACGCTCGTACATTTGAACCTGGCATTGCATCCGTGCTAGACTTTAATTACAAAATTGGTGGAAGGGTATCGATTACAGCTAATACGAGACTTGGTGTTTATTATCGGATTAATCATTCAGATTCTTATAGGAGAAATTATGTCAATTTGCTTTTTGATCCTATAAATAATTTAGGCATAAGAATTCATTTATAACATCTATTGGGCAATCGTTGTTTAATTGATAAATGGTAGGAATAAGAGTCACAGTAAGTAATTGGTCGTATGCACGAAGGATCTAAACAGCAAAAAAAAAAACATGTATATGATAGAGACAACTAGGCTTATTATAAAACCATTGACTTACAAGCAGTTGTTAAAATATGTCAAATGTGACCACTCTCTGGAAGCTGAATTGAATTTGAATGAAACTTCAAGGACGATTTCTGCTGAACTAAAGAAAGCATTCGAACAAACCATTTTACCAAATGTAGCCGATAAAACAAAGGACTATTTGTATTCCACATTGTGGACGGGTATCTCAAAAGCTGAAAATAAAATGATTGGCGACTTATGTATTGTTGGTGAACCGAATTCAAAAGGAGAGATAGAAATTGGATACGGAACTCATGACGAGTTTCAAGGAAAGGGATTTATGACAGAAATAGTAGGTGGAATTATTGAATGGGCAAAAAAACAAATTATCGTACATGCAATTACTGCATCCACTGACAAAACAAATATTGCATCTTATAAAGTTCTTGAAAAAAATAATTTCATTAAAATAGGCGAAACAGATACGCTCTATCATTGGAAATTACAAATAAAAGAAACATTATAACAGTCATATACTATAGTTTGTAAATTTGTGTGCTGAAATACTTCTCTTAGGAAACCTATGATTATTTCATATATCTCCTAGTTGTTGTTTTTCATAGTATTTATTAATTCTACTTGGTAATTTAATAATTTTTGCTTTGTCAGAAAGTACCCTCTAGACAAAAGGAAGGCATAATTATTTACAGCTGAAAACAACATTTGTAAATTATCATTTTCGTATGTATCAATTCCAAAATACTGCCATTTTTTAGAAAGATATAATTCAAAGTTTTCTTTAATTTCTTTAGTTAATTCAACCTGATAATCTTGACTTTCTAATATTTCCGTGATACCTTTTTTTAACCTTTTTTCGAGTGGTTCGATCTTATTAAAATTGGCCCTTATTTGTTCGAATGGTGTTGTATAACTTGTAAATTGCAACTCGATAGATAGTTGGATATATACATCATATTTAGTGTCAAACTCTTTGTCGAAATTAAAAAAATGGATGTATAGATTTTCTAATAAAGGATTCAAATTAGCTTTTTGTTCCTTACTTTTAAAATATTTAAAAATTTCAATATCATTTGATCTAATTTTTTCATTTAATATTTCTAGCTCCTTTTTTAGTTTAGAAAGCAAAGCTTGACAATCCTGCTTAAAGTATTTAATTCCTTCATAATCAAAGGTTTTTACGTCCAATGTTTTATCAGAAATTTGTTTGATTAGTTCAATATCACTTTGTAGCGAAACGGCAGTATAAACTTCGTCCACTTTATTTTGTGAAAACAAATCTTCAAGTTGGGCATGTTCTGTATTATATTCAATATGCTGAACGTCAAAAAATAATGGATTTTTAATGTCGTAGTAACTATTATAAATCTTTGAGAAGGTGTTTTTTAAATAGTCTTCTTTAAAGTATGATTGAAATCCTTCAACAGGTAAAGTCGAACATTCTCCTGAGTAAACTACATTTGTAAATATCTTTTGCGTAATCTCATTTTGGGTTTTCTCTATGTCAGTAAATAGTAGATTGGCGGGCTCATTATTGGGATTTGTTTGAGATAGACCTGTTTTTTCCAACATTTTAACCCTATCTTCTGTGCTTGGATGCGAAGCCCATTGATCTTTTATAACCAATTTTGATTTATTAAACTTGTTCAAATCTTTTTCAGAAACTTGGGGCAAATTATTATTTAATTGAATGTTACTTTCTTTTGCAAGAAAGTTTGTCACAAATAAGTGGTCATTATAAATGTTATCAGATTTTAGATTATCTGCTATTTTTTTATCATAAAAAGATAAAACTGAATTAAAGGAATAATCCGTCAAATGCAATCTAAGTAACGAATCTTTTAATGGCTCATAGCCTGTAACATTGGCTGCTATTTCATCTGCATGAAATTCCATTTCTCTGGACAGTGCCATATAACTTTTATTAACTACGTCATAAACTTGTTTTAGCACCCATTTTATGCCTTCTATGATTTTAAAGGCTATCACTACGAAAATCGAAAAATATCCGCTGGCATTTGCCCATTTTTGTAAAAGCTCATCGTAAGCTTCATTATCAACTAACAGGTTGAATATCACTTGATTCACATTGTAAACATAGCTTCCAACTTTCATTGTTTTTTGAGAGAAATGTCCAAATTCGTGGCTTAATATTGCCTTAAGTTCTGATTGGGTCACCGTATTCACAAGTCCTAAACCAATTTGCAGATTCTTTTTGATGGGAAAAAGCATACTCCAAAAACTAGAATCATAAAAAACAGAAGCATTTACATCAGATGAAAGATATACTTTTTTTGGGAAGTCTGTTCCCACTTCTTTTATAATATCGTCTATCATTTTAAAAAGTTTTGGTTCGTCTGCTTTCTTAATTTCTGTGAGATGAGACCGATCAACTTTATGCGACTTAAATATAAATTTGAGTAAGAAAAACAATACTAAAACACCTAAACTAGCTAGACCAATGCCTAAGGCCAGAGTTATAATCATTGGTTTAATCACTATCAGCATTACCCCTGTATACACACAAAAAGCAGTCAATCCAACAGCAAGGACCAACATAAGTAAATATATTATGACAAATAATATTATAGATAATACAGCCCTAATTGTTTGATTTTTAAACTCTTGAGATATTTTTATTTCTTTCATAGATTATTTTTTTTCTGTTCTAAAATCACAAACAAATCAATAAATAAGTGATACTTACCTTTATATGCAAATTAAATGTTTGTGTCATGTATGTTCTAATACGATATATTTAATTTTCTAAGAACAAATATAAAAGCTAATCCAATAGGGTGGTAGCTTTTCTTAAAAAGAATGTTTAATGGAAAGGGTAGAAGATGTTTTTCTAGGTTTTTAGGTAAGCAATCCTTTTAAACTATTTACTTCCATTTATTATTGCTGATAATGGGCAGGTAACCTAGTACTTTATTAGCTTCTGATGTTGGAGTGGTCAAACTGGATTTGTGATAAGCTTATCTTATACTCCGTCAATTTATTACCATTGTTGAAATCTAATTCCTACTTGAATGTCTTTAATCGCAAATTCCATTGCCCCCCAAGGTCTTTTGGTAACCTTGTTTAGATTTGGGTGAAGTAAATGAGGATGCGTTGCCGAAATTTCTGCAAAAACTTCATCAATATTATTTGTCTCCAGTCTCAATTCTGGATAATGTTCTTTAGCTAATTGGTCGTCTTGGAAAACCATAATTCCTATACCATCTTTTTGTAAAACACAGTATGGTTGTGATGTATTAAAATCTTTGTGGACTATTGTAAATTGTAGGCAGTCGACAAATAATTTTAGTCCGTCTGAAATGTCTGAATAAAATACACTTGGTACTAATTTTGTAAAATTCATTTTTTACTTTTACTTTTTTATGATATGTGGTCATTTGAATTGAACGCTAACTTTACATATAAGCGCATCAATTTATATCTATTAATTAACACTCATGATAGGTTTTGATTTTATTTGTGTTTTCACCTTTCAAAGACAAATATAAAAACCAATCCAATACAGAGGTAGATTTTCTAATAAAGATTCAATAAAGAGTCAAAATATATAAAATTATTTGACTCAGCTACAAAAGATTCAGTTCGTAAGGTCTTGTATAGCATAAGCGATAGACACTACGATCACTTAGTTGTTGACTGCTGCCTTTTTTCCATTTACTCTGCGGTATGTTTGTGTGTCATTAGGTTAAAAAAAATAAAAGGTCCTTTTGTCAATGGCGAAATTTTCTAATCAATGAGACCGAGTCTTCCCGCTTTTTCGATTCGAAATAATCTTTGGTTAGTTTTGTCGTCTTCATTAATTAAAATACTGAATAGATAAGTAGTGTTCCTATTATAAAGGCAAATGGTGATATTAATTGAAAATAAAATGGTTTTATAATGTTAGCCGCTTTAACTGAAAAATTATGATGAAGTTGTCGAGGGATAAAATATAATACCAAGGAAGTAAGCAACATAAACCAACCAAACACTTTAAAAATGTCAGGAAATTTTGAATTGTCAGCCGATATAATAAGTCCAACTGCTGGAATTATTCTAATGGTTATTTCCGAATAGTTTATAAAATTTGTGCTTCCTGCTTTTCTAAGTATTCCGTTTGCTTTTTTGGGTTTTATGAGCATTAAAAGTCCAACACAAATAAAAAAAAGTCCGAAAAATATTACTGTCCATTTTGCTAATATGTCTATCATTGTATTGTCTGTCGTTTGTTATTGATGTTTCTCATAGGGATTGGGTGAAACGTTAAATATTTGCAACATTCACTTTGTATTTATTAATCACCACTTAATAAT
>DAOLFJ010000438.1:0-3239 GCA_035326365.1 Saprospiraceae bacterium
ATAGTATTAGGACCTGTACCAGTAGCTGTATTACAAATAATGACAGCTATAGCACCAGCCTTTATGGCATTGTCAGACTTGATAGAAATACCACAAAGGTTTCTATCAATAAAAGCAATCTTTCCAGTCAAATCATTAGTGATCGTCTCACAACCATCATTAAAAGGTGCCGTTCCGTCTACTGCAAATTCAGCAGGAGCTGTAAGTGGCTGAGATTTTACTGCACCCCAGTTAAATCTTTGAATGTTATACTCTCCAGCAATTCCTGGAGGAGCAGTAATCTTTAGGGTATTCACTTGAGCCACCACACTGAATGACACAAATCCCAAAACTACTAACATTAAATTTTTTGTAAAAAATCTACGCATAATAAAAATTTTAAATTTGGTTTATATTAATAAAAATCCATTTGCAGGACGTAAAATTAGACATAATTGTTGAATTAAAATGTCTTTATGGATACATTTTTGCGTTTTAACTCTTTTTTTTGGGTTTAATCTTTTTAGTATATTAAATAAACAAAATATGTTTTTCTAGTAATTTTGGTATTATATTCTGCTAGTCACATTACAATGGATATTAAATAAATTTAAAGATACAATAATATGTAAAAATCAGAATTATATTCTAAATGTAAAAAATCATACCTTTTTTTACTTAAAAGTATAAGTTTTTAGTTCGTCTTCAAGATTTTTTCGATCTATGGATACTACACCTGGTTTTTCACATACTTGTCCACCCGCTGTATTCGCAATCTTTGCTATCTGATGTAAAGGCACATTTTTTATATAACACAGGCATAATACACTGATCACAGTATCACCTGCACCACACACATCAGCAATTTTTCTTGGCGTTGTACTATATTTTTCAAATTGAAAACCGTCATTTACATAAATCCCTTCGCTACCTAGGGTTATAAATGTTATTTTATGCGATAATCTAAGACGCAATTGCTGATCTATGAAGTCAAAATCTAATATATTTAGACCCAATGCTTTCAGAATTTCCTTTTTATTTGGTTTAAAGATGGTGCAGTTTTTATACTCAAAAAAGTTCTTTTCTTTAGGATCTACAAAAGTTGGGATGTCATGTTCATTACACAATTCGATGATAGATTGGATATTTTCAGAAGTCAAGAGTCCTTTGTTATAATCCTGTAAAATTACACCATTGATAGAACTCGAATCTATTAATGATTTACAAATACCAACCATAGACTTTGCTTGCTCATTATTAATATCAGCTGTGTCTTCATGATCTATACGGAGTAAATGTTGGTTATTGGACATGACTCTAGTTTTCAAGGTCGTTTTTCTTCCTGAAATAGTTTGATACTGGAAAGTCAAATTGGGAATAACACCCATCATCCCAACTAAGAGATCTCCTTCTACATCGTCGCCAATAATAGATAATACAGTCACTTTGGCCCCAAGAGCGCACAAATTAAGCGCAACATTTGCTGCACCTCCCAATCTATTATCTATTTGTTCCATAGCTACTATTGGTACAGGCGCTTCTGGCGAAATTCGTTTCACACTACCAGAAATATATCTATCTATCATGACATCACCAATGACTAAAATATGTAAATCACGAAAATCAGGTAATTGATTATCAATGTTTTGCATCATCTAAGTTTTTATAATTTTGTGTAATATAAGGATCTATAGCAGACAAGATGTCATCTGTGGCACCTTTATTTTGGTGAAAATATTGAGAAAGTCCGTCAGAAATAGCTTGGCAAGCTGAATGATTGTGCTCTAATGAATGAATCTTCTCGGTCATTTCTAAAGATTTAGTGACAGTGAAGGCAAGCTCATTATTAGTAAGGTATAGTGCTTCATTAAATTTTTTGAAATTGGGCCCGAAGAAAACAGGTAATCTAAATACAGCAGGCTCTAGAATATTGTGGATGCCATTCTGAAATCCTCCTCCAATAAAAGCATATTTGGCTATCTGATACAATCCTCCCAACATTCCGATATTGTCAATAATCATGACCTTCTGATGCCATTCGCAATCAGAATATAAGTCAGATGGTTCATTGATGGCTGATCTGATCTTTTGAATATTGGACATAGAAATATCGTGTGGTGCTAAGATATGCATCATTTCGGGAAACTTCTTAATGCAGTCAGCAACCACAAACATGTCCGTCATCCAAACACTACCATAAACAATCGTAGTTGTAGACGTACAATAATTCATTATATTTTTAGGAATCTCGGCTGACTTAGATCTTTGAATCACTCTATCTACACGTGTATCTCCAGAAATAGTGTGGTTTATGATATCATGCTGTGAGAGAATGCGAGAAGAATTCTCGTCTTGCACAAAGATTTGCTGATATTTTGCTAATATTGACAAAAATGGTCTAAACAATGGTGAAAAAAAATAATTTCCTGAGCGAAAGACTGCTGAAACTAGAAAAACATTAATTTCCTTTTGTGTTAGAATATTTAATAAATTCCACCAAAATTCATATTTGACAAAAATCACCATTGATGGATCAATGAGTTGGATTAGCTTTTTATTATTAGAAGGTAGGTCACTAGGTAAGTAAATAACACCATCTACCCTATCATAGTGCTTCATGATTTCATACCCCGATGGAGAATAAAAACTCAATAAAATCGGCATATGTGGAAATTTCAACTTCATTTTTTCTATCAATGGTCTGCCTTGTTCAAACTCACCCAAGGATGCACAATGTATCCAACATGCATTTTTGTGGTTTTGAGAAAATGTATCCAAAATACTCCATGTCTGCTTTCTACCAAAGTACATTGATGCCAATTTAGGACTAAATAATCTGCCAAGGTAGATGTAAACATTACCAAGGTGGATGGCTAAAGTGTAGAAAAAAAACAAAAAATATGACATGAAATATCAAATATCTGAATCAATAGAAGCACAAAAGTGATACTTTTTGACCAAAGGACACTATTTAGGCTCTTTATTTTTATAATCTAGTACATGTAAATCATTAAAACTCAAAGATGTCAAATATATTCTTAGGTCATATAATTCAAAACTTTATCTATTCTGCTGTATGTTTCTCACAAAAAAAGCCTTCCAAATTAACTTCAGAAGGCTTTTTTATAAACTTTTTTATATTGATCTTACAAGAATGGAGCAATTACTAATGCTACCACTGACATCAATTTCAATAATATGTTAAGTGATGGTCCAGAAGTATCCTTAAATGGATCACCTACTGTATCACCTACTACTGT
>DAOLFJ010000439.1:0-3236 GCA_035326365.1 Saprospiraceae bacterium
GGTCAGGGTGCCCAGAAAATTATGTGATTGAATGAATAACTTAATTCAGTTTATGTAATTTCAGTTCAAAAAAATATATCCAAAACCACTTTCAGACATCGGTTTGAGAGTGGTTTTGTTTTTTATGCAAAGATGAATAAAACAAACATTTTGTTGATGTATAAAGCAATATTCCACTATAATGGAATTTTATTATCTAATTTCATATAATTATTTTATTGCAATATGTATTCATAAAATCTTATTTAAATAACAAGATATCAATACATTACTAATAATTTAAACTATATACATATTTATAAAAGTAGATTATTCTAAGGGTATTTTCAATGACAGCATTAAATTTATTCTAATAATATTTGTTGGTTTTGACTATATTCCATAATTTTGGAATTTAATTCCATTGCTCTTTGTCGTGTGTCTGATATTTGACGGAATAAAAGCAAAATGAACTTTCATTAACCAATCTTACAAAATCAAAATGCAAAACATCAACACAACAGTCAAAGCAGTTTTCATTTTTCTAGTATTAATACTTTTGGGAACAGATTCCATGGCCCAAGGCTGTGTCGCAATACGCCAAATGAGCTGTGGGTCAGCTGCTGGATTAGACCACAATAACGAACTGTTTACAAGAAATCAAGGTAAGTTTCAAGTAAATCTTGGTTATCGGTATTTTAGATCATTTAGGCATTTCAGAGGCTCACATGAAGAAACAGAAAGAGTAGCAAATGGCACAGAAGTAATTAATCTATCACACAATCTAGACCTTGGATTAAGTTATTTGGCTACCAATAGATTGATACTTAGTGTAGGTTTACCTATAATATCTAATGACAGATCATCATTATACGAACACTACGGCAATAGCACTACAGCAAATCCTACACAGGCAAGATTTCACACTTATTCTCAAGGCATTGGAGATATGCGTATTTCTGGTAGTTATTGGCTTATCAATCCCGATTCGATGCCTAGTGGAAACATGGCTATAGGTTTGGGTGTAAAACTACCTACTGGAAATCCTGGAGTCGTAGATAATTTTCATAAGTTAGCCGATGGCGCTGATGTAATTTCTGAAAGACCTGTAGACCAATCTATCCAATTGGGAGATGGTGGTGTAGGCTTCTCTGTAGAAGTGCAAGGATATAAAGCCATTACAAATGCCACAACCATTTATTATAATGGATTTTATCTGATAAATCCTCGTGAAGTAAATGATGTTGCAAGAGTGCCTGGTGTCACTCCAAATGAAAATACAGGTTATTTTTCAGTTGCTGATCAATTTGCACTGCGTACAGGAGTAAGCCAAGGATTGAATGGAATAGCCAAAGGTTTTTCTGTAATGTTAGGAGGAAGAGCAGAAGGTATACCTTCTAACGATCTTATCGGTGGCAGCAAAGGTTTCAGAAGGCCCGGATATGTGGTATCTATAGAACCAGGTATTGCTTATATGAATAAAGGTACATCAATTTTATTAAACATACCTATTGCAATGTATCGCAACAGAATAAAAAGTTATGCAGATAAACAAGATGTAACAGGTAAAGCACATGGGGATGCAGCTTTTGCTGATTACTTAGTCTCACTTAGTTTAGGTCACTGGTTTTAAAATCAACCGTTATTTTTATACCTTTATCAGTCTTCTTTTTATATAAATTGAAGACCGTTTCTTTTTATATAAATAACTTTTCCAAGCTAAGTTTTGTTAATAAGATTATTCAGTACAAATAAATCTTATGTCCATTTTAAGACTTTTCTTCTCACTTTTTGGCATACTTCCGACGATATTAGCAACAGCACAATTTACCAAAACTGCATCTTGCCAAAATAGCTCATTTGATAAAAAAGTAGATAGTTACTTATCTTATTCTGCACCTGTGGTTAGCGTTAAAGATGCTTATACAAAAAAGTCTGAGTATATTTTTCTTGATGCACGTGAAGTGGAAGAATACAATATTTCTCATATTCCAGAAGCTCGATTTATAGGATATAAAGATTTTAACATTAAAGGAATTTCGGATATAGCAAAAGATTCAAAAATTGTTGTTTACTGTTCTATAGGCTACCGAAGTGAAAAAATAGCGACAAAACTTAAGTCAGCTGGTTTTAAAAATGTGTCCAATCTATATGGTAGTATTTTTGAATGGGCCAATATGGGTTATCCACTGACAGACAAAAAAGGACTTCCTACATCTCAGATCCACACGTATAATAAAAAATGGAGCCAGTGGGTGACTCGTGAAGGACTGAATAAAACTTGGTAATTTAATAAATATTCATAGGGTATAAATTGGTTGATTCGTTATTAGTTCGTGTCCCAAAGTATTTGCGAAATGTCTAATATATTCAGACCTTTTGTAGGAAACTCTGATATAATTTGATTTAGATCAGTAGTAATCATGCAAATTCTGAATTATCTAAAGGACGTTTCTGTAAGTCTTTTTTAAAACAAAAACCAATTTTCTATGAAATCAGGGATTTCTTTAGTTTTAAGTATAATATTTTCTATTACCATCATTCCTTACAGTTTTGCGATAAACGAACTTTATCATTCTGGAATTAATGTTTCTAATTTCTACAGCAATTTGCACAAAAAAGCTAAACCCACATCAAATAGTTATAATATTTTAATACAAAACAAGGAAAGGAAAACACCTACTAAAGCAACAGTCTCAAAAGCGCAGTATTATAATATAAGCCAAAAGAATTTATCAGATTTGAGAAACCAAAAACCAGATTTTTTTACCCAAGATATCATCATTGATAATAAAACAGTAAAACTTATCCTAGAGAAAGTAAATGTGACGAGTCCTGATTTTCACATAACTACTAGTGATGGCAGAGTCTTATATCCTGATATGTCCGAACTGCTTCACTATCGAGGCGTCATTGCTAATAAAAGTACATCATGGGTGACGCTTTCTATTACAAAAGATAAATTAAAATATCTGATTACATCACCTGAAGGGAATTACGAAATTAATCAGGTAGAAGAAGGTGTGTATGCTGGTTATTATAGCAAAGACCAAAAAAGCATACCTTATTATGACGATAAAACAGTTGACGATGTTAGAAATTCTGTACACCAAAATGCACAAAATGCTGGTTCAAGAGTTGGAAGTTGTCTGGAAATATATTTCGAGTGTGATTTCAAAACTTTTGGAACCCTTGGGGACGAAGCAAGTGTAACTAGTTGGGTGACATCCATCGCAAATGACGTTGCTGCCATTTAT
>DAOLFJ010000440.1:0-3231 GCA_035326365.1 Saprospiraceae bacterium
GGTGAGTAAGATGGAGAAGCTGCCTTTTGTTAAGGATGGGAGGTATTGATGATTACGAATGAGTGAATTATGAAGAGGAATAGTCTACTGGAAGATATGATTACTGATATGCATTTTTTCGTTAGCCTGTTCGACATATATCTAATACTAATATTTCTGATTCTATACTTTTCTTACCATTTTTTAGTTAGGCTATCAATAAATGATAATCAAGTCCCATCTAAGGATATTAATTGTATTTGGTCATTCTCTTTTTAATCACATCCTTATGAGATTCAGAAATGATGCTTTCTACAATCATTTCTTTTTCTCATCTATCAGACACACTAAAGATCAAAATAATTTTTGTTTAACAAAAATACAAAATAAATTAAACAAAACTTAACTTTTAGTAAACCTTTTATCGTCTTCTACGTTCGTTGCCTGTGTTGTATTTTCAACATTTAACAAAACAATTAATATTATGAGTATTTCACTTGCAACTTTTAATTTAGCTGGTAGCCTTGCTGCCAATGATTATGTTGGTTTTACTTTTTTTATTGGTTACATGGCAATGTTTGCCGCATCTGTTTTCTTTTTCTTTGAGAGATCTCAAGTAGAAGGGAAATGGAAGACTTCTTTACTTATCGCTGGATTGATCACTATGATTGCCGCGGTACACTATTATTATATGAGAGATGTGTGGCTCACAACAGGTGAATCACCTACTCAGTTTAGGTACATTGACTGGATTTTGACAGTTCCATTAATGTGTGTTGAGTTTTATTTAATCTTAAGAGCATTTGGTGCTCCTATTTCTTTGTTGTGGAAAATGATCGGTTATTCACTCATTATGCTAGTCGCGGGCTACTTAGGAGAGACAGCTTATCGTGACAATAGCGTTATATGGGGTATCATTTCCACGGTGGGTTATGTAGGTATATTGTATGAAGTGTGGTTGGGATCTGCTAGTAAATTGGCTGGAAATTCCAATGATCCGAAATTACAGAGTGCCTTCAAAGCGCTTGCATGGTTTGTACTTGTTGGATGGGCGATTTATCCGATAGGGTATATGGCTATCGAAACTGACGGATGGTTGAGTGGTGTATTAGATGTGAAGAATATGGACTTGATATACAACATCGGTGATGCTGTAAACAAGATTGGTTTTGGATTAGTAATTTACAGCCTTGCTGTGAGTTCTTCAAAAGCTAAGGCATAATTTTATTCAAGCCACTAAAAAACAAAAGGATCGGCAGTAATAGCAAAACTTAGTGCCGATCCTTTAATTAAAACCAATCATTATGTCTGCTAATTTAAGCTTAAGACTTACGGTTTTGGTAGTTTTTACCACATTGGTTTTTACATTATTAGGTTGGTTATTGCCTGATTTTTTAAGATTTATTCAATATCCACTATTGGGGATTTTGTTAGTCACAATAGGTTTGCCTCATGGAGCTACAGACTATTTATTATTTAGAAGAATGCACAGATCTAAGCTTACAAAGAAACAAATATTCAGATTTTTTGCCATTTATGTCATTGCTGTAGTCGGCTTTCTTTTCTTTTGGTTAATCTTACCGCTGTATTCATTCATCATTTTTATTGTGATATCTGCATATCATTTTGGACAGTCAAACTGGGAAAATATCGTCATTCCAAAAGTGTATTCAATTATCATTAACTTCTTTTGGGGAGTTTTTGCAATTGGTGGATCGGTATTATGGCATTGGGATGAAAGTAAGATGGTCATAAGTCAGGTCATTGGATTTTTACCAGATCTATCATTGACTCTTATGGCTAATATTCAGTTGAGTTTAGTTATTATTAATATCTTAATTATATTATTTCTTAAATACTATCAAAAACTAAGTAGTTCAGAGTTATTGGTCGAAATTGCCAAGATTATCATTTTGTCCTTAATGTTCTATTTTACACCCATGTTGGTTGGGTTTGCTTTATATTTTGCCTTGTGGCATTCATTGAGTTCATTAAAAAGTCAGTTGTCTTTTTACAAAAAACTCTGGCCTAGTTTTACAATAGGAGATTATTATCGTCAGGCTGCACCTTACACTACTCTCGCGGTTTTTGGATTTTTTTTAATGGTATTGGGTCATACATATATACTTCCAGATGTCTCTATGATAAGTACTTTTATAGTCTTTATAGCATGCGTGACCTTGCCACATATATTTGTAGTAGATGAGAGCTATCAACAATAAATATTCTTAGAAGTATATTAACCTCTCCTTATCTTTTGCTCTAAAGCTGTGGTAGAATAGCCTTCTACAAAACGAAGTGATCTCACTTGACCTCCATGGCTTAATACAAAATCACTCCCTACTATTTGCTCGGGTTTCCAGTCTCCACCTTTTACCAAAATGGAAGGTTTTAGAGCTTTTATAAGATCTATGGGTGTTTCATCATCAAACACAATGACCATGTCAACACTTGCCAATGCTGCAAGGATATGAGATCTATTATATTGATCTTTAATAGGTCTATTTGGACCTTTTAGTTGGCTTACGGATGCGTCACTATTGACACCAACAACTAAGATATCTCCTAATGATCTAGCTTCTTCTAGATATAAGACATGGCCAATGTGGAGAAGATCAAAACATCCATTGGTAAACACTATTTTTTTGCCCTGCTGATGCCATTCTTCTATCAAAGGAAGTCCTTCATAAACATTTTTACAAACCTTCGAAGCTATCGTTTTCATTCTTCTTTATTTATAATAGGCAAAATGATCAATGAAAGAATACCAAAAATGATATTGATAAATATCTGAATAGAAAAAAATACAATGTTCGCAAATGAAAAGGCGTCAGAACCATTGACACCATACATAGCAAGTGCCTCACCTACCAAATAATGGTAACTACCCATACCTCCTGGAGTAGGAATTAATATACCCAAACTCCCGAAAACAAAAACTACGAGCCCTTCTGTGGGCCCTAAATGTGATGTCGGGAAAAATGAATAAAAAGCTAAATAGCTCATAAAATAATAAAGGACCCAAATGGAGACGGTATAAAAAATAAAAAGTGGTACACTAGTTACATCTTTTACACTTTGTACCCCATCAGAGAAACCTGCGATCAAACCATATATCTTTTTTCCAATGACAGAAGATTTTAACCTTTCTCTTTTGGCAAATGCAAAATATACAATTGCTAATAATCCCAAAAAGATAGCAGTTAGTAAAATAGGATTACGCATGATACCTTCTAACTTTGCCCCAAGATT
>DAOLFJ010000077.1:0-16966 GCA_035326365.1 Saprospiraceae bacterium
TATCACATCTACTATAAATCAGTTGGATCATTTCATATCTTTAGGCAAACTACAGGGTATCACAAGTGCCGCTTCTTGTCCAAAAATAGCAGATTATTCTGATACATCCTTGTCAATAGATGATAGAGCACGCGCCTATTTAGACATCAATTGCGCGCATTGTCACAGACCAGAAGGTCCTGCCAAAAACAGTGCGCTCAATCTACTCGCATCCGAAAAAAATCCCATCGCTTATGGTGTCATGAAGACTCCGATTGCAGCGGGTATTGGCTCAGGTGGCCTTAAATATGACATCGTACCTGGCAAACCTGATCAGTCTATCCTACATTATCGTATGAATTCATTGCAACCTGGAGTCGCTATGCCAGAATTGGGTAGAAAGATGGCACATACAGAAGGATTAGCATTGATTACGGAATGGATTAGTGAGATGGAATGATAGTTTATTTGAAATTTAGTATTAAATAATGGTAAATTGATTACCTTTATATAATAATTGTTTCATAATATATGGAGAGTTATAGGAAGCATGAGATAATTAACAAGTTGTGCTAGATTGACATATAATTTATAGAATTTTTAAATTTAAATAATGAAAAATAGTAATTTAACCCTGAAAATTAAGACTGTATTTTTATTTATGTTGCTTTTTGCATCAAAACTAACTAGCCAAAATTTTGAAATAGATGTCTCTTTTGGTGTGCCAAGGTCAAAAATAATCTATCATCACAGCTCAGAAATAGAAGGTTCAAGTTCATATAACAATAATGGGAACTTATTTTTAATAGGTATCACAAGTAAAGAAAAAAACAACTTTAGACTACGAACAGAATTAGGCTTTTTATCACTTAATAACTTTATTAATATCTCATACAAATTTGATCAAGGTCAAGGACTACAAAACGGATCCATCATTAGTTCCCTTGTAAACCAAAAACTTTACTTGGGAATATTGCCAGAATTTGTAAATAACAAAAAAAATCATTCTTTTTTCCTTAATGGAGGTTTACTTTTAGCTTCGAATTTATCAAAGGTTTTGGCAAATTCAAACAGGGTCTTGAATCAGGAAGTAAGGAATTTTGGAATGAGTATAAACTCAGGAATTATTTTTAAAGTTAGTTCGATAGGCTTGAAGTTTAATGCCGGATATTCTCATTTCTTTAAACAACCAATTTTTTCACGATATGAACCAAATATTAGTTACCAAAACATTAATTTGCTTTTTGGAATCGTTTACAATGTCACGAAAAATTAAGCTATAGTAGATCAACTCTTTCAAAGTAAATTTTAAATACCTATCTAAACAAAAACAATAGTAATTCCGTTAATTCTTCATTCATTATTAATACTCAACATCCTAGCAAATGAATTCTTTCAGACTTTCAGCATTTTTTATTTGTTTATTGTATTTTTCCATGCCCGCAAATGGACAGTTTGGTCTGAGATTAAAATACAATAGTAATAATTTTTCTGATTGGGAAAATGCACTTGAAGAACGGTTTGATACGGATGGAAAACTGTATTCTCCAGGATATGAAGTGGGACTTGATTATTGGTTCAAACTCAAAAAAAGAAGGATAGAATTTATGCCTGAGATCTCTTATGCTTTGGCTACTACCAAATATAATAATGCTGCACTTACAGAAACAAAATTCACATCATATAATTTTAATTTTCACACTCAAATATATGCGCTAGATCTAGAAGCTGACTGTGACTGTCCTACTTTTTCCAAACAAGGACCATCTATCAATAAAGGTTTGTTTTTTCATTTTACTCCAGGTGTAAGTTTCTTCAATACTTCCACTACATTTTCACCAGCCATAGACCCTGCATTTAAAAATGCCAATGGTGTTGCTTTTAAGGCAGGTATCGGTATGGGTATGGATATAGGCGTGAGTGATTTATTGACTATCACACCGATAATTTCTTATTATTTCAATATGGGGATGAATTGGGAAAATCTTGCACTAAATGGGTCCGATGTTTCATCTAATCCGCGTCAACTACAATTTACCCTTCGACTAGGATTCCGACCAGATTACGGCAGAGGTCGCAGAAGATAATTGAGTCCAAAATGAAAATTCCCATTACTTTAAGTCAGGAGTTTTCAGGTGTCCTAGACCAACTAGAGTACACCAGAGATCACTTATTTATCACAGGTAGAGCAGGTACGGGCAAATCTACATTGCTACAAGTTTTCCGCAATACGACCAAAAAAAGAGTGGTCGTACTTGCCCCTACAGGTATAGCTGCGCTCAACGTCCGTGGTCAAACCATCCATTCGTTTTTTGGATTTCCACCGAGATTACTCAATAGATCTGAGATAGAAAAACGCAAAAACTTCCGTATTTATGTCAATGTCGATATGATTATCATTGATGAAGTTTCTATGGTTAGGGCAGACATTATTGACAATATAGATTATTTTTTACGCATCAATCGCAATGTCAATGCACCGTTTGGTGGTGTGCAAATGATATTTTTTGGTGATTTATTCCAGTTGCCTCCTGTGGTAACTTCCGCATTTGAAAAACAATATTTCCAAACCACATATCCGACACCTTACTTTTTTTCAGCACAAGTTATCCAACACATCGAACTGAAGATGGTGGAATTGCTGCATGTGTATCGCCAAGAAGAACGAAATTTCATCAATCTATTGGACAATATTCGTCTCAATAGTCTTGATTATGAAGATTTTATGTATCTAAACGAAAGACATCTTCCTGTGCCTGCCGAAGATGATTTTTTTATCACTTTGTGTAGTAGAAATGACATTGCCAATCGCATCAATGAAAGCGAGCTCAAAGCCATCCAACTACCCGAAGTAGCATATCAAGCAACCGTAGCTGGCGAATTTAACCCACAACTCTACCCTGCTGAATTTAACCTAATACTTAAAGAAGGCGCTCAAGTAATGTTCGTCAAAAATGATTTGCAGAAACAATTTGTGAATGGCACCATCGGCATAGTCACAGAAGCAAATTATGAACGTATCATGGTAAGAATCCCCGATGATAATGGTTCTGACAAAACCATACAAGTAGATCGCCAAGAATGGGAAATACTAAAATACGAAAATGATGCTGAAAAACCACAACAGATCACTACCAAAGTCGTAGGCACATTCAAACAATATCCACTTAAACTTGCATGGGCGATCACAATACACAAAAGTCAAGGGAAAACATTTGACAGAGTCATTATCGATATGGGTGGCGGCGCATTCGAAAGTGGACAGACTTATGTAGCCCTAAGTAGATGTAGAACATTAGAAGGTGTGATCCTAAAGCAACCTCTAAAAAATAGGGATATTATCGTGGACGATAGAATCACTGAATATTATGAACAGGTGAAATATCTGAGCTAAAAAAAGCCATCATCAATAAAAACAATCACAATGAAACATTTCTTCCTTTTATTACTTATCAGCGCAAACTTCTGTGGAATTTCTCAGGATATCAAATATTTAAATCCTGCTCATGGAAATAATATATCAAAGTACCGTTTTTTAGTCACTGACGGAAAAATCGGACAAGACTCTTTATTAATTGGAGAATATAAATTTAATAGGCTTGGGTTTTGTACAGAAGAGCATCAAAAAGATATTTTATCAAAAATTATATATTCGTATCAAAACGATTCCATATTATTATCAAGTGATCAATATATCAATGGAAGTGAATACCCTGTCATGCAGAAGAAATACTTTTATGATGACAATAATCTTTTAATAAAAATAAGAGAATATATTTTTAATACTACTTCTAATTCGACCAAATTCAAATACAATAAAAGCCGACAATTGACTGATGAAATTGTAAAACTGAAAGATAGGACAACACAGTCTAAAACCAAAAAACGATATTCAGAAAACTTATTAACTCAAGAAGAAAGAGTTTGTATGTCAGACCAAAGAAAGAAGTTTCATTTTTATGAATATAACGAAAACAAGCAACTTGAATCATTCTATTATGGTTATAAAGTGGATGAAAGAATATTATTTAAAACTTATGAATACAATGACCTAGGGAAACTTTTCAAAATGTCGCAATTCGATTGTGATGAGCACACCATAAAATATGAATATGACAATTTAGAAAACAAAATTTTAGAGAGCAAATTTATAGATAGCAAACCTGTTTCAATAACAAAGTTCTACTATTCCCATATTGCCATTTAAAATATCAAAATTACATATTTTTTCTTTTCCTATACTCGCTAAAAGAAATCATTTTGCCTGCTTCAGCATCATAAAGATTTGCAAATACACTGCTGAATCCTTGCCAGAAAGTAACTTTATTAGTGTACTTTTCGAAAACCGGAAATGCTTCGTTACAAGCTTTCAGATTATAATTCGGAATCGCAGGGCTAAGGTGATGTATATGGTGGTAGCCAATATTGCCAGTCAACCAATGTAAAAAGAATGGCAAATCATAATATGTACTTCCCTTGAGTGCCGAAACAACATAATTCCAGTTTTCTTTTGATGACTTGTACACAGTCTCATACTGATGTTGAATGTAAAAAAACCAAAGTGCATAGGTGCCAAAAAAGAAGAGATTGACTAATTGTACTACAAAAAAATCTTCAAATCCAATCAAATATCCTAGTCCGACATAAATGATGGCATAGAAAATATTAGCCCATTTTACAGAGTTTTTGACTTTGGCAAATACTCCTTCTTTCAGAAAGGCAAATCTGTTGTAGATAGCTACATAAAAGAATCCACCAATTGTAAATAAATACAATGGATGTCTATATATTCTGTATTTAATTTTATCTACTAATTTCAACTTACTGTATTGCTCCACCGTCAAACACTCAATATCTCCTACACCTGAATGTTCTATCTGACCATTGTGTGCATGATGAAAGTTATGATTTGCAGCCCAATATTTATAAGGTATAAAAGTAAAAAAACTACTTATTGTGCCTATGATATCATTGGCAGAACGACTTCTGAAAAAGGACTTGTGCCCACAGTCGTGCTGAATAATAAATATCCTGCCCAATAAAAAACCATTTAGTATGGCTAGTCCGATGACCCAAAAGATGGAGTAACTATATAAATAAAACTGGAGAATCCACAAGGCGATAAAAATCCCATAACTATTTACTACTTGGATGACTGCTTTTTTAGTATCTGGAACCTGATACTTACTTAACATTACGTGCCAATCCTTCAATTCTTCAAGCAATTCTGCTTTGTTAAAACCCGACATCAACTATTTTTACGAATGAACCACAAAGCTAATGATAAAGTTGTGATTCATAAACTGAGAATTATCATTATTTTGTAAAAACATTTTTTCATAATGAGCTGTAATGTCTCCCAGTTTTTCTACACGAATTGACATCTGTGTTTCAACAGGCAGCAAGAATACTATCTCAAAAAATAATCTTAATTTTTTCAATATTACAATTCTCTTAATCATTGAACATAATTTAATAAATAAATACAAAAATTTAAAAGATATTGATGGGTCGAAATTATACATATTATAGTTTCATTATACTTAGTTGTCTTACAAAAACTGCCAAGTATTCTGTCATTGACATTTAATATAGTTTAACAAAAGGAAACCAAAACCATACATTAGCTTCATTTTCAACACAAAACAAAATAAATATTTAAAACATATGTTATTTAAAATATCTATAATGTACTTATAATCAATTTATTAAAAATATAAATAAAAAAATATATAAAATAGAATAAAATAATTTAAAAAACACATACAAAATATACTTAATATGTATTACATTTGCATTGTGTAAGTTTTGGTTATTAAATTGTAAAATTCGTAGTTGCTCGTGAAAAGTCACGAGCACTTTTTTTTGAAGAAACATTGACCCTTCTAAGGTTAATTCTAAATAAATAAAATTCAAATACACATTGTCATATTAGTTAATGTAAAAATATTTGGCACGGTATTTGAACTATAAAGAGTATATGAGTTTTGGTTATTAAATTGAGTAATGCCCGTGTTTTCGTCTTACACGGGCTTTTTTATTTATACAAACCAACGAATCTTAACTACTTTATTGAAAATGAAACTAGTTTCCTACTTATATTTTCAAAAACTATAATCTCCTGCGTTATTGTCCATAATTATATCTTCCAACGAGTATTTTAGTCATTAAAACAAAAATTTTATACCAAGGTATTAGATTTTAGATAACGTCCATTAGATTATCACTCTAGCTTGTAAGATTGTCTTATTGTCTAAAATTATTCGAATTCCACCCATATTCATTTCTACTTCCTTAAAAATTCCAAAAAATATTAAAAAAATTATTAATGTCTAAACAAAACAAATAAAAACACATAAAATACGTACAAAATACTAACAACGTTTTTTGTATAAATTAAAATAATATTTAATATATTAAAGACTAATCTACCCCAAATTTTCATTCATATGGAATCAAGAACATATGACATAAAAAAATATTTGATTGGTATGATTCTTGAATAAGGGTAAGGGTAGTATTTTTGTGTCATATAAAAGTACATTTAATGTTCATCCCAAAACAAACCTTTTCAATATGAAAGTTAAGTCTTTATTTACAGTTTTTGCTTTATTGCTGACAGCAGGATTTGTAAACGCACAAGTTAGCCAAATAAATTATCAGGTAAAATTTAATCCTGTGACAAACCTTTTTGATGGCTATCTTTTGGTCAAAAAAGGAACTGCTACGTCCATGAGAGAAAGAGTTCAATTAAATGCTCAGTTTACGGTGGTGGTACCCAGCGGTAGTAACGTTGAAGTTGTAAAGAGCTATATGCCATTACAAAACAATCAAAATTACGAAGGATCAAAAGCAGCTGCTTGGACAGTGTCCAACGTTAAAGAGCAACCTTTTACAGACCCATTTAATGACTATGTGTCAATCATCCCAAATTTGTCACCTTCTGCTTTCTATAATGACTTAAAAGAAGGAGATGCTGTAAAACTTTTTAGCTTTAAAGTTAATTCTGTAGCCAATTGTGGTGCAGATATCAAAATTTATGATGTAAGAACTCACTTAAGTTCTTCAGAGAGAGGAATGTCAGGTGGCGATTTTAGCAATGGCTTTACCATGGGCGGTATAGAACAGAAGTATGCTGGCAATACACCTGCTCCTACTCCGACCATCGAAGTAATAAAAGCAATATCGTCAAAAGTCACAAAACAACAATTAGATCTTGAAGTAAAATTAAACGACGCTCCACAATATGGTCCTTTTTCATATGAATGGAATGGCCCTAATGGCTTTAAATCTTACGAAAAAGATATAAAAATCAAATCGCTTAGCGCAGACAATGTAGGTGTATATACTTTAGAAATCACTGACAATAGAGGTTGTAAAGAAGTGAGAAGTATTGAACCAAAAATAAGTGTAAATCAATTAAATGCAGCTAACCTTGCAGTACAATCAGAAAACACGCTTGAAGGTAGATCTGTAGCTGTTAACTTGGTTCAAATCTATCCAAATCCTGCAAATGGTTTTTTCAACCTAAGTATTGATGCTGCATCTGGAGCAAAAGTAAATGTAGATTTACTTGATGTATCTGGTAGAGTCATAAGCGGTGGTATCTTTAAGTCTACTATTCAAAACAATCATGCAGACGCAAATATCTTACTTAATACCATACCGGCAGGTATATACAATGTAAATGTAACTATTGATGGTGAAGTAAGTACACACAAATTAATTGTTGTAAAATAATAGTTTGGCATAGTTTTAGTTAGTTATTAAATACATGAATAGATAAAGATCAAAAGATTTTTAAAATTCAAAACATCTGAAAAGAGAGTCGACCGAATTGACTCTCTTTTTTTTTGCTTTAACTACTTATAAGGTACAAACTACTTATATATTTAAGGCTATATCCACCAAGTTATAATTTTCTCAAAGGGTAAAACAGTATTTAATAATATCATGATTTGTAATAATTCCTGCTAGCTTGTTTCCGTCAAATAATGGAATGGAATGCACTTTATTGGACAGAAATATGTCTGCTGCAAGCCCAATAGTGTCATCTACATCCAATGTTATCAAATCTGATGTCATGATTTGTTTAGCTCTAATCTCACTTCGATTTGGCAATATACCATTGGTAATGTGATCCTTGTACATTTTAAGCAAATCAGATTTACTGATGACACCTACCAACAACTCTCCATCCAACACTAATACATGGTGAATAGGAATAATGTCAAAAATTTCTTCAACTTTTGATATACTATCATCAGGCGACACAAAAATGATTTTTGATGTGTTTATCTTTTTTAAGGTTGTTTCCGTATTCATATCTCTATTATTTAGCATAAATTTACGCTAGATAACATCATACAAATATGACTGAAATCATCCATAAAAAGAATTCCAAACATTCAGAGTTCAAACCCTAACCCTATCTATTTCCCTTAGCCATGCTATCTATAACCAATGATAGTACCATCAGGTATAATGGCGTTTTTATTGACTACTACAATACCTTTTTTGATCACATAATGTTCGCTTTCGATATCTTCTAAGCTATCATTACCTCTAATCAAGACATTGTTTCCGATCCTAACATGCTTATCGATAATGGCATTTTCTATGTAACAGTCTTTACCTATTCCCATAGGGATTTTGCCTGGCGTAGACATGTCTTCGAGCGATTCGAAATAGTCATTGCCCATAATGTAACAGTTTTTGACAATGGTGCCAAAATCTATTCTCGACCTGATACCTAATATGGAGTTTTCGACCATTTTGGCGTGGACTATCGAACCTTCAGCTACAATTGCTTTGCTAAAAGTGACACCAGAAAACTTGGCAGGTGGTAAAAGCCTAGCTCTTGTATATATTTTGTTTTCATTATCAAACATGTTGAACTCAGGAATATCATCTGCTAGAGCAATATTCGCTTCGAAAAATGACTTTATATCTCCTATATCTGTCCAATATCCATCATATGCATAACTTACGACGTTCATTCCTTTATTAATCGAATCTGGTATGAGCTCTTTACCAAAATCTAAAGCACTAGGATTGTCATTTAGCAATGCTCTTAAAGCAGGTCTACTAAACACATAAATCCCCATGGATGCAAGATAAATTTTGCCTTTTGCCTTCATGTCATCTGTTACTTCAGATGACCAATCAGAAAGCACATCCATTTTCGGTTTTTCTATAAAACTTTTAATTTTGCCATCTTCATTGACCTTCATGATACCAAAGGATGTAGCATCGCTCGCTACAACAGGTATCGTTGCTATGGTTACGTCCGCAGATTGCTCCACATGATTGATAAGCATTTCTTCTATATCCATCTGATACAGCTGATCGCCTGACAAAATAAGTATATAATCAAAATCGTAGTAAGCAAAGTTTCTTACAGACTGGCGAACCGCGTCTGCCGTACCTTGAAACCACTCCATATTATTACTCGTCTGTTCTGCAGCTAGAATATCTACAAATCCATTAGAGAAATTATCAAAATGAAATGAGTTCTTAACATGTTTGTTTAGCGATGCAGAATTATACTGAGTCAAAACAAAAATCCTATACAAGCCTGAATTCAAACAGTTTGAAATCGGAATATCTATTAATCTATACTTACCACCTATCGGAACCGCTGGCTTTGACCGATCTTTGGTCAATGGGTAAAGTCTAGTACCTGCACCTCCTCCCAAGATCAGGCAAATCGTCTTTTGAACTACACTTTTAACTGGCTTCATACATACTTTAATTAAAGATTATTCAATTTATAACCCGATTTATTATAACTCATCGCAATGATAATGAATCCTATTTAAAAATTAAAATCAAATTCAAAAATTATTAATTATTTTATTTTAACGGCCCAAAAACAGCCACTATAATCTACTGGAATTTAGGATCATGTCTAAATTGATATTGTTCTCTATAAGATCAATGGCCATTTTTATTTTCCACGGTGTACTACGATTTATCTTCACTTCTATCTTGCTTATGCGCAATACAGAACCATAAGTATCAAATTCTGTCCTGATTAGCGGCAAATTATTTTCTTCAATATATTTAATAGTGTGCCTATCCATTTGACCTTCTCCTGTCGCAACTATACCTGAAAGTGGACAGTTCTTTATGCCGTTGTGATGAGCCATAAATTCTATTTTTTTGATAGCTTCATTTATAGAACGAGTAGCGACTACTAGCAATAAATCTTGCGAACTCTTCAATTCTTTAAGGTCTATCAACGATCCTGCTATGATACTTTCCACTTTATTATCCACAAAATCTGCATTGTAAGTCACTACACCCTTTACCGCTTCTGCCACAGATCTTATGAGTGGATATGCCAATGTTTTTTCATACGGCATCAATCCCAATAACGGAAGTTCTTGGTTATCAAGCCATTTACCCACATAATGTCGTACTTTATCCATCTTTTCTGGTATCACTTTGTTAATAATAACACCAATGATGGGTACGTTTTCTTCTCTAAATAATGATGTTGTCATATTAAGCATATCGATTGTACTACCCACACCACCTTCAACGATCATTACCACGCCAGCATTGAGCAATTTTGCTACTTTGGCATTCGACAAATTTGCGACACTTCCTACTCCAGGGTGTCCTGTCCCCTCATATATGATGAGTTCGTTAGCACGAGCTAGTTCTTTCTGTGCATTCAGAAGTATATGTTCTAAATCAAATTTCTCTGGCTCGTCTAGATACATCTCTGTAGCACCTGGGCCAAGTATGACAGGACTGTGTAGTTCGGGTACAATTTCAAAATTGATCAAATCTGCAAACAATATAGTATCCTTGTCTACTCGAAGATTCTGTATATCGAGAAATTTTTGCCCGACAGGTTTGCAATACCCAACTTTTAGCCCTTTTTTCATATATGTCGATACAAGCCCCAAGGTGGATGTGGTTTTGCCTACATGCTGACTCGTTGCCGCCACAAAAATATTTCTATATTTCTGCATAATTATTGTTGCTATATTAGTGTGTAAAAGTGTGAATCCTGTTTAAAGTCTAAAAGTAAGTTTTCTTCATTTATGGACAAAAAAAAAGTAGTATAAATTAATACACTACTTCAAATTACAGTAGAAATTTAATATCACTTTTACTTAAATTCACATTTTGAGAAAATTAAGCACCTCCCTATTTAATAAATTAAAGTAAAAAAGCTGTGAGAGAAGGATTCGAACCTCCAAAGGGCACTTAGCCAAAAGGCAAATTCCGAAGACCGGAATTGTGTGGTCAACCCATACCTTTCGTTTATCGCGTGATCCCTACCCCCGAGACAGGAGGGTATGTCTGCCAATTTCAACACCTCACAATGTTATGGTAGTTAGTTCACTCAAATATAATACACTCAAAAAAACCTTTTGTATTTCTTAATGCATCATCTAAAAAAGCTGTGAGAGAAGGATTCGAACCTCCACGGAGCATTTAGCTAGAGTGTATTAGGATTGAAGTTACGCCAATCCAAATATACTGTTCGTTTATCACGTGATCTCCACCCTCGAGACAGGAGGGCATGTCTGCCAATTTCAACACCTCACATTGTTGTGGTAATTTGTAAGTTCATCAAATGAGATTACAAAAATGATTTATCTAACCAAAATTTCAAAAACTTTCAATATTTTATCACGTTTGATGATGCAAATATATAGCCTTACCATCCATATGGTAAAATAAATCTAACAAATAGTGTGTTTATTTAGATTTTATTCAATAATAAAACAATACCTTTAACATTCATTCAAACTATTGCCACTTTAATCATTTCACGTTAGAAAATATCTAAGAAAAGACTTTAATTATAAAACGAAGTCAATATTTATTAAACAGTTTAACAATTTATATATGTATAATAACATGATTAACATTCTTTTACATAACATACATCTCCGACCCGCTAAAATCAAACTAATCTATAATATCGCCTTATTACGTCCTTTCCACCAAATAGCTAAGGCCAATGAAGATATTAAATGCCAGACACTCCACCATGCTGCGATCAGCGCCATACCACCCATTCCATCAAAAAAATTGAATATCAGAATAAGTGCTAATCCTGAATTTTGAATGCCTGTTTCTATAGAAATAGCTTTTGCATCATTAAAGGGTAGTTTCATTATTGATTTTGAAAAAAAATATCCAACAGTCAGAGCCAATCCATTATGTATCAACACTATAAAAAAAACTAATCCAATGTAATTCTTAAGGTTATCTAGATTTCCAGCAACAGCTGCCACCACAAACCCAATAAATATTAGTAAGCTCAGTTTTTTTACAAGACCTTTTATCTTGTCTACTAATTTAGGAAAAAACGTCACACAAATATAACCAAGGATCAGTGGCACTAATATTAATTGGACAATAGTCGATATCATATTTATAAAACTAATGTCAAATACAATTTCTCCAGCATGGCCTGCAGGAATAAACCTGCGTAACTGTGCAAAAATAAATGGTGTGGACAGCGCACAAAAAATAGTAGAAATCATCGTCAACACTACCGAAAGAGCCACATTTGCTCCTGAAAGATGTACAGCATAATTAGATACATTTCCTCCTGGGCATGCTGATATCAATATCATACCCAGAGCAATACTATATACAGGTTGAAATACCCAAACCAATAGAACTGTAAGCATAGGTAAAAGTAACCATTGTGAAATCAAACCCGACAAGACTGCTTTTTTATTCGTTAATACATAGCTAAAATCTGATAGTTTCAAATCTAGCGCAACGCCAAACATCAAAAATCCTAGACAGATATTTAGTAAAAGTACTTGGTTTTCGTCAAAATTAATCTGGATACTGTTGATATCTGTCATTGAAAAATTGTTTTAGAAAATGGAATAACCAGTCTTGGTTGTTAATAATTCTAGGGCTTTCATTCCTGCTTCTGAGTTGCCTTTTTCATTCAATTTCGGACTCCAGACTGCTACACTGTATTTTTTTGGTAAGATGGCTACAATTCCGCCACCTACGCCACTTTTTCCAGGTAGTCCGACTTTGAAAGTGAAGTCTCCTGCTTCATCATAAAAGCCACAAGTCTGCATGAGTGCATTCATTCTTTTTGTTTGACTCACAGTCATGATTGCTTCATTTGTTACTGGATGAACGCCATGATTTGCAAACAACAAAAATGACTCTGCTAGTTGCTGACAACTCATAGCCACGGAACACATTAGAAAATAAAAGTCCAAAACTTCATTGACATCATTGTGTATATTACCAAAGCTTTTTATAAAATTTGCCAATGCTACATTTCTAAAACCGGTATTTTTTTCTGATTCGAAAACGGACATATTGTAGTCAATTGTATGATCAGAAGATAAGTAACGTATGAAATTCAGAAAATCACCCTTAGGATCTTGCAAGATATCTACAAGCATATCTGCTACTACAATGGCACCAGAATTTATCAATGGATTGCGAGGTATGCCTTTTTCGTATTCCAATTGTACAAGCGAATTAAATGGATTGCCAGATGGTTCTTTTCCTACTCGATCCCACATTTTGTCATCAATCTTAGAGAACAAAAGTGCTGTAGCAAATACTTTTGAAATACTTTGGATAGAAAATGTCTCCATACTATCTCCAACAAAATAAGCAGACCCATTCAAAAACTTTAAATGCAAGCCAAATTTATTTGGGTCAATTTTTGCTAGTTCTGGAATATAAGTCGCTATCGATCCAGTATTGGGCTCGTTCTTTATATCGTTCAATATGTCTTCTAGAATCTGCTGCATATCAAATGTGGCGTTATATTATGCTTTCAAATTAAAGTATTTATCGAAAATATGAATGTAAATGTAATATTCATTTTGCAAAAAGAGTTACAATAGGCAATAATTTATAAAATAAGTATATATTTGCATTTATTTTAATATGTATTCAAAGGTCATATCAACGAATTCAGCTTCAATATGCCAATTTACATATTAACTCCTTAACATCGCAATCCATATTTGATTAACATGCATTTGCCAGTTTCAATGCTGATCTCACTGGATTTTATTTTTAAAGTTTTATATAAACACCACTAAATGAACATAAAAAGCAGTATAGTTCCTACCATAATTATACTTTCACTTATTAGTTTTTTAGCTTTTCTGATTTATGTTTATTCAGAAAAAAAAGAAGCATCTAGTGTATCAAAACTTTCAAAAAAACTTACTATCACCATCGATACAACACTTAATAGGTTAATAGATTTACAAATAAACACTAATTTACAAAAATATAGTTGTCCTGGCGTAGCAGTACTTGTATTAAAAAACAATGAAGTCATATTCGAAAAACAATATGGTACTAAATCACTCCTGACGAATGCACCAATAGATAAGGAAACAGTATTTAGGTTAGGCTCTGTTTCAAAAGGTTTTGCAGGCATTCTAGCAGCCATTCTGATTGATAAAAAGATGCTTAATCTCGACGATCCAATTGCTATGTACATTCCTGAACTCACACTGAAAGCTAAAACACCGGATAAAGTACTTAGAGTCAAACATATACTTACACATACTTCTGGCCTTACCGAACACGCTTTTTCTAATCTTGTGGATGAAAATAGAGATATGCCCACTATTATCAAATATCTGAATGGCATCTCACCACGGGATAGCACAGGTAAAGCTTATGCTTATCAAAATGCTACATTTGGATTGATAGAAAGAGTGGTAGAAAAAGCAACCAACATGTCCTACCAAAACG
The DNA here is from genome assembly GCA_035326365.1 of Saprospiraceae bacterium. Lineage (GTDB taxonomy): Bacteria > Bacteroidota > Bacteroidia > Chitinophagales > Saprospiraceae > OLB9. Next base: position 14,713 of record DAOLFJ010000077.1, read on the forward strand.
CACTTGATAATTATATTTTTTCGCCTTTAGAAATGTGTGGTAGCTCTTGCACTTATGATGCCATAACAAGCACATCCAATTATAGCATTGGGCATAAATACAATGGAAATAAACATGGATTTAAAGCAGTAGAACTCAGTCCACATTACTACAATGTACCATCAGCCGGTGGTGTCAATGCACCGATTGTAGATATGAAAAAATGGTTAGGAGCTGTCATGGGATATTATCCTTATGTCATCTCGCCGACAGCACTGTCGCTTGCTTTTACGCCTTATATTAGTACTTCTGATGATGACAAATACTTTAACAAATGGCCAGAAACGATTTCTTCGACTTATGGATTGGGTTGGAGAATCATCAAGACTCAAAATAATAACCTAGTTTACCACGGTGGATTGGTTAATGGTTTCAGAACTGAAATTGCTTTTGACAAAGAGAAAAATATAGGTATTGTATTGTTGTTCAACTCTACTTGTGCTTACAGCAATTTAGCTGTACCATACTTTTTTCAGCTACTTGAAGATTACAGGTTGAAATGTGATCTTGGATATCTAGGAAGCTAACAATAGAATTATTATCATCTTCCATAGATTTGTAAATCGACCAGTGATAAATGATGGAGCGACGATTGGAAGCTCTACCATTTTATCACTTGTTAGCTACTGGCTTCCTTCTCATAGTTGTTTAATGTTTCGTTTTGGGTTCTTTTCTGTTTAATTTTTAGGTTGTTGATTCTTATTGATTATCTTTATCTGAATAAAATACAGGCTAAAATAAATAACGCTATATATGGCTACTGATAAAAAAGTAAATCTCCCAGATTCACTTCGAAAGCCAATATAGTTTACCTCATAAACTACCTGACCCAAATCCCAAAATGTTAGTAATATGAAAAAAATAGATAATATTATTCTCAACCATATTTTTTTGCTATTCAATTCGGGGCTGATATCAAATTTATTGAAAATTGCAAGTTGGACGACTTGATGAATACCAAATATTATTACCACGTAATAAATTTGGTAAAAATTTGCAAGATGATTTGAAAATACAAAAAATAAGCTGACAATAAGAGCTACAATCCCTGAACTTAATTCAAGTTTTATATTCTTTTCTCTATTCTCTATTTTTTGAAATTTATTTATTTTATTTATCATTTAATTCAGTTTTTCTTTTTTTCGGTTGTAACTAACATACATATAAGATTTACTTCAAAAAACTACATACCTTCTAATTCAAAAGACAAGGTTTCCCATTCTAGCATTTTTGCAGCCAAATCATCATTGAGTGATTTGTACTTTTTATTCGTCTCCATAAATTTAGGATCATTATAGAAATTCGGATCAGCCAATTTGATTTCTAATAATTGGATTTCACCTTCAAGTTTCTCTATACTTCTTTCGGTGTTTTGTATCTGCTTTTTGATTTTTTTGGCATCTTCAGAGTCTATCTTCTTTGTAAGATTAGAGACATCAACATTTTTTACACCATCCGTTTTTTGCATTTCTACATCACGCATATTGTCCAGCTTCTTTTTACCCAAGAAGTACTCAATGTCGCCTAAAAACTCTCTAGTTTTTCCATCTTTGAATTCTACAACTTTGGATGTCAATCCTGCCAAAAACTCCCTATCATGCGAAATTACCAATAAAGTACCTTGATAGTCCTTGAGCGCCGATTTTAGGATTTCTTTAGAGTAGATATCCAAGTGGTTTGTAGGCTCATCGAGTATAAGAAAGTTACATGGTTTCATTATCAATGACGCCATAGCCAATCTTGCTCTTTCACCTCCTGATAGGACGGATACCTTTTTTTCAGCATCATCACCTGAAAACAAAAACGAACCTAATACATTCCTAATTCTAGACCGCATTTCTTCAGGGGCTTTGTCTTCCATCACTTGCATCACGGTACTTTTTAAGTCTATCAGTTCTGACTGATTCTGAGCGTAGTACGAGAGATGCATATTGGATCCTTCTTCTATTTTACCAGAAGTTGGCGGTAATATTTTGGCAATAATTTTTGCCATCGTCGTTTTACCTTGACCGTTTTGACCTACAAATGCTACCCTATCTCCTCTTTCTATAGTGATATCTATGTTGCTAAAAACTGTTTTATCATCAAATGACTTCGATACATCTACAGCTCTTATCACATCTCTACCTGATCTTGGCACTTCTGCAAATCGGATCGTCATCGCCTTACTAGACTCCACTGGTATCTCTATTCTTTCTACTTTTTCGAGCAGTTT
>DAOLFJ010000441.1:0-3216 GCA_035326365.1 Saprospiraceae bacterium
TTATCGTCAGAACCATAACCTATTGATTAGCAACTAAGAAAATTTTTAAACATACACTAAAATTGTATCAAACCAGCCTTTAAGAAATAGTATTTTCCCATAAAATCCTATCATTTTAGCATGATAATGATCATTCGGTATTATTAAATGTAACTAAACTAAATTTATCATTTAAATCTTAAGCCAATCTTAAACTGATTAATCTACTTTTCAGCTATTTGTCCCTTATCTTTGCTTTGTAGAAATTAATGTGAATCGTAATTTCATATTTTAAAGTAAATATTTGCACAATTTATGAAACAGTTTAAAAGTGATATTTCTCAGAAGCTTTACCCCATCAGGGAGCAAGTAAGTGGTGGTTCTATTAGACCAGCTATTTTAGATAAAATCAAGGAATCCCACCCTACATTTAATGAAGCGTCTATGATTGCATTGCAGGAATTGAATCAATTTAGAGAAAAGTACATCTCGGATTATCTTTCACAAGAATTAAAGGCTATTTCTAACCTTGAGCAAACGGTTTTGGAAAAGTTTAAGGAAAGAACGACCATTTCTGACAAATTAGAAGAAGACACATCCGATACACCTAGCTTTGGTCAGCGTATGGCAGATCACGTTGCTACTTTCGGCGGTAGTTGGACATTTATCATTTATTTTGGGCTTTTCCTTGTACTTTGGATTAGTATTAATGTTTTTGTGTTTTACAATAAAGGGTTTGATCCATATCCATTTATATTACTGAATTTAATATTGTCATGTATTGCTGCTATTCAGGCACCTGTTATTATGATGAGTCAAAATAGACAAGAAGAAAAGGATAGAGATCGTTCAAAAAAGGACTATATGATAAACTTAAAAGCAGAATTAGAAATTAAGGCTTTGCATGAGAAAATAGATCATTTAATCATTTATCAACAAGAACAATTGCTCGAAATCCAAAAAGTACAAATCGAAATGATGAATGACATTTTACAATCTGTAAATAAAAAGTGATATGATGCACAAAAATATTCAGACAGAGGTAGATGCTAGCTTTTTGTATGATGTCCTTGCTACCCATGAAGAAGATCCAAATGTAGCTGAGATTTTCCGTCAGATGAGTGATATAGAAAGAAGTCATGCATTAGCGTTTCTGGCTAAAAACAATATGTCACCTGAACCATTTCCATCACCATCAGGACGAGCTAAAACATTACAATTAATTGGGAAAATATTGGGATATGATTACATCCTTGGTATTCTGATGGATACTGAAAAGAGTTTGTCGTCTTCCATTGTTCAAGCTCGAAAAAAAGCAGGAAACTCAGATCAATCCATCTCGGATACTGCGCATGTAAGGATATTAAAAAATATATTAGACAATCAGACAAAGGTTTCTGGAACTAGCCTTGCAAGATTTGAAAAACGGCATCGATCCGTAGGAGGCAATGCATTAAGGGCAGCGGTACTAGGTGGAAATGATGGTTTGGTATCTAATTTCAGTTTGGTGATGGGTATAGCTGGTGCTACTAGTGGCAATAGTGAAGTGTTGTTGGCTGGTATGGCAGGTTTATTGGCAGGCGCTTTGTCGATGGCGCTAGGTGAGTGGATTTCAGTAAAAAGTTCACAAGAGTTGTATGAAAATCAGATGAATCTCGAAATGGAAGAACTTGAAGTGAATCCTGAAGGGGAAGAAAGAGAAATCGTATTGATTTATATGGCCAAAGGTATCCCAGAAAATCAAGCAAAAGAGATGGCTTCAGAAATCATAAAAGATACTTCTAAAGCACTCGCTTTACTAGTAAAAGAAGAATTGGGTATCAATCATGAGGAGCTGAAAGGATCTGCGATGGAAGCAGCCATCACTTCCTTTTTATTATTTGCCGTAGGCGCTATTATCCCTGTATTACCTTTTTTCTTTTTGGCAGGGTTTAAGGCAGTCATTCTTAGTACGATCTTAAGTGCTTTAGGATTATTTATCATAGGCTCAGCTATTACTTTGTTTACAGGTAAGTCGGTATGGTATTCTGGCATGCGACAAGTGTTATTCGGCTTGGCAGCTGCCGCTATAACCTATGGTATTGGTAGTCTGATAGGAGTGCAAATAGCTGGATAGCTTATTTAATACTCGAACCATAAATAAAAAAAGCGGTAGCACGTCCTAGAGCCGTACTACCACAAATAATTCACCTCTAAAAAATATTTTATCATGAACGACGCACATTTGCATTTAGTGTTTAATCATTTTCCAATTATTGTACCTATTGTAGGCATGATCATTTTAATTGTAGGATTTTTTATAGATTCCGCTGTGGTAAAAAGGACAGCTTTGGGCATCTTTGTTTTAGGTGCATTACTCACCTTTCCAGCCATGTACACAGGTGAAGGCGCGGAAGAAATAGCAGAAAAATTGCCAGATGTAACAGACGCAATCATCCATGAACACGAAGAGAAGGCAGAAACATTGGCCATCATCAATTATTTACTTGGATTTGTGTCTTTGATCGGATTTTGGGCAAACTGGAAGCAAAAGTCCTTTGCCAATTATATTGCCACAGCGGTCTTATGCCTTGGATTGGTTGGTTTGTATTTTGGCAAAGCAACGGGTACATCAGGTGGAGAGATCAGACATACAGAGATAAGGGTAGGGTATAATGGTGCACAAGTTGCGGCGCCAGCGTCAGAAGTTGGTGATGATGACTGAACAAGCGATCCGACCACTTGTCTCACACTCTGAGTCTCTGAAACTCATGGGCAATCAGTTTGAATTTACAGCTGTGCATGAGACTTTGGAAGTATGTGAGCTTGCGGTAGAAAAAGGTATTCAGGAAGTTAAAAGAATCGAGCACTTATTGACCACTTTTTCAGATAATAGCATCACGGCATTCATCAATAAAAATGCAGGTATAACTCCTGTGCAAGTAGATGATGAGGTATTTCAGCTTCTAGTAAGGTGTCAACGTATTTCAGTGTTGACCCAAGGGGCATTTGATGTAACCTATGGTTCAATAGATAAAAAATATTGGAATTTTGATACCAAAATGACAAAATTGCCGGACTTGACACTGGCAAAAAAAGCTGTCAAACTGATTGATTATCGAAATTTAGTGCTTGACCCAAGCCACAAAACAGTTTTTTTAAAAAATAAAGGAATGCGACTTGGGTTCGGTGGTATAGGTAAAGGGTATGCCGCAGAAATGGCCAAAAGAGTGATGATAGCCTTAGGTATTCATCATG
>DAOLFJ010000442.1:0-3202 GCA_035326365.1 Saprospiraceae bacterium
AGATAGATTTTTTCAAATAAGTTTTTAACTTTGTGGATATTTAATACAAAATGTGAAACCATGAAGATATCCATTATATCTACCTTGCGTCTATATCAAATTATTATTTTTGTAGGGATTCCTTTTGGTTTTTTGCATGGGCAAGTATTACCTGAAATGCCACAGGAATGGATAGAAACTTGTGTTCCAAAGACAGATAAAACGATAACTGTTTGCAGTAATGGGTGCATGTTTTTAAATACCCAACTCCAACAAGCTATTCAAGCAGCTACCCCGGGTACAACAATTCTTCTAGAACAGGGAGTCGAATATACTGGTCCGTATGATTTGCCAGAAAAGAATGGCGATGGCTGGATTATCATTCGTACAGCAATTGATGATAATCTCCTACCTGCAACAAATGAACGTATCAATCCTGAAACTGCACCTGTTTTAGCAAAAATTCTGGCAAAACCAGGACTGAGTGCCGTTAAAACAAAAACACGAGCGCACCATTATTACTTTTTAGGAATTGAAATAGCAGCGACAGATTTTTCGTGGAATGTAGTAGAAATTGGAAATGGTGAAAAAAACATAGACGATCTTCCCCATGATATCACCTTTGATAGAGTTTACCTTCACGGACATAAAACAATGGGTAGTCGCAGAGGAATCGCCATGAACGGCCGCCGCATCGCTGTAGTAAATTCATGGCTGTCCGATTTTAAAGAAGTGGGTTTTGATAGCCAAGCCCTTTGTGCATGGAATGGTAAAACTTTTAAAGTTGTCAACAATTATCTCGAAGGTGCTGGTGAAAATGTCATGTTTGGTGGAGCGAAGCCGAACATTGTGGATTTACTATGTTCTGATATCGAAGTTCGTCAAAATCACTTTTACAAACCCTTGTCATGGAGGGTAGGCGACCCATTATACGAAGGGACACATTGGTCAATAAAAAACTTATTTGAATTAAAAAATGCAGATAGAGTCTGGATACAGGGCAATATCTTTGAAAACAATTGGTCTGATGCCCAAACTGGATTTGCAATTCTTTTTACGCCCCGTACAGAAGCAGGAAGTTGCCCTTGGATTACGGTACAGAATGTCACTTTTGAGCAAAATATAATACGTCACACTGGCAGTGGATTTAATATTTCAGGCAGGGATGGTACCTATACTATTACTCATACCAACCGAATTCTAATAAAAAACAATTTGATCGAGGACTTAAATGGCGATATTTGGGGAGGCAGCGGCCGTACATTGCAAGTTCTAAACGGCGTCCATCATTTGACAGTGGACCATAATACATTTATTAATCCATTAGGAGGAACTTTTGTCAATGCAGACGGACCTAATTACCCAAATGAAAATTTTATTTATCGCAATAATATAACTTCAAACGGAGACTACGGACTACACGGCAGTGGCAAAGGAATAGGTAATCCAGCTTTAAATTTTTATTTTCCTGGGGCCGAATTTCATCACAATGTGCTTGCAGATGGTATATCATCGAATGGAGGTACTGTTTCTAATTATCCTGAAGGTAATTTCTTTCCAGGTCCTATTGAAAATATTGGATTTCAAGATTTTAATCTTGGGATAGGTGGTGAATACCAATTATTGCAAGGAAGTTCGTTTAGTGGTGCAGGATCAGATGGTCTGGACATTGGTGCGGGTATTGAAGGTTTAAATCTTGTCACCGATGGAGTATTGTCAGGATTAAATCTTGTTTGTGATGCTCAAACATCAAATATAGATCAGGATATGATTGATCCTAAAATTTCAAAACTGTTACCAAGACCAAACCCAGGAAGAAATTTCGTTTTTATTCCGCATCCTACTGAACAACAAACTTCAGTTACTATATTGAATATGGAAGGACAAATTATCGATGGAGCAAAAGTAAGCAAATTGACTGATGGATTTGAAATTGAAACATCAATACTTGATAATGGTATGTATTTCATTCGGATTCAAACAGATCGTAAAGTTTACACCTATAAGTGGGTAAAAATAGATTAAATTTATCTATTTGAATTAAAATTAGAGCTCAAACCCATAACTCACATCTCATAACTAATTTTCTTATGTCAAAAAAAGTAATAACGCTAGGAGAAATCATGTTAAGGCTTTCCACACCAGATTATAAACGTTTTGTACAAGCAGATAGCTTTGATATAACTTATGGTGGTGGCGAAGCCAATGTTGCAGCAGCTTTGTCCAATTATGGTTTGCAAGGTACATTCGTCAGTAAAGTACCCGATAATCCGATTGGGCAGTCGGCTATCAACCATCTTCGCAGATATGGAGTCGATACACAGTTTGTAGCTAGAGGTGGAGATAGATTGGGTATTTATTTTCTGGAGACAGGTGCATCAATGAGAGCATCTCAAGTAATTTATGACCGTGTAGGTGCTTCGATAGCAGATGTGGATGCATCAGAGTTCGATTTTGATCAGATATTTGAAGGTGCAGATTGGTTTCATACGACAGGGATTACGCCTGCATTGAGCGATAAGGCAGCCGCATTAACAGAAGCAGCTTTGAAAGTTGCCAAAGCCAAAGGCATTACTACTAGTATTGACCTTAATTATCGTAAAAAATTGTGGTCCAAAGAAAAAGCTCGCGAAGTGATGAGCCGTTTATGTAAATATGTTGATGTTTGTATCGGGAATGAAGAAGATGCAGACACCACACTAGGCTTTAAGGCCAAAGATACCGATGTCACAAAAGGCGAACTCAATCTAGACGGATTCAAAGATGTTTTCCATCAAATGAAGGAAAAATTTGGGTTTAAATTTATTGCTTCTTCGCTCCGTGAAAGCCACAGCGCTAGTGATAATGGATGGAGCGCATTGGTGTATGATGGGAATGATTTTTACCACACTAAAGAATATTGTGTGCGGATCGTAGATAGAGTAGGAAGTGGAGATTCATTTGCAAGTGGACTGATTTATGGTCTTGTGATGGGCATGAGTATGGCAGATGCTGCTGAATTTGGCGTAGCTGCAAGTGCATTAAAACATACGATTCCTGGTGACTTAAACCATGCCACTTTGAGTGAAGTAAAAGACCTAGTAAAAGGGGACGGAAGTGGTCGAGTACAACGTTAATATATAACCCCGTAGCGGTGCTACATTTTTAACCACGGATGGGAATCAGTGGTTAAAAATGTAGGAAAACATTGATTTTGGCGTTATTTTTGACTGAAAGAATCAAA
>DAOLFJ010000443.1:0-3188 GCA_035326365.1 Saprospiraceae bacterium
TACACAAAGAACCAATATGAGTTTCAGGGATTTGAATAAGGAATGTACCATTATTTGGGTTTGGAACAATAGTAATGGGTTCAATAGCTAAATCTTTTGAGCTTGATATAAATTCGTTAAAAGATGGACAGGATATTTGATTTTGTTCTGCCCAAAGTGACTTGAAAGTACTATTGTTATATTCAAAACAAACTAAATCAGTCATTAAGATACCACCACTTATAGCTTCAAATCTTGGTTGGAAATAAGTAAGCCCATTTAAGCTTCCTAGACCACTGATCATCCCATTGCGTAAAGGTGTATACAAGGTGTCAAGTATAAAAAACGTTTGGTTAAATCCTAATAAAGAGATAGTTTCCATTCGTTTTACAGTATTATAGTTAAAATATTCAGACGTCAATGCTATGGTATCACCCAAACCAATATTAAAATCATAAATCACCACTTCTGAAGAATCCGCTGATTCCTTGAAATATACCTTATTTTCTGATGCTTCATATCTGATAAATAAAGGACCTTTATTTTCATAACTGATAGTGGTTGAACCTTGATTAGGAAAAGGTGGCATGACAGTATGAGTATGCTTAAATCGTTTATATAGGTTTTTATATGCCACACCATTCAAAATCGTATCTCCAAGTATGGCATTTTCTTCCAAACCTGAATAAAAGTTAATTTGATCAGGTTCATAACTTTTTTCCGTTTGATAAACCCATCTGGCATTATCCAAAAAGTAATGGTTTTGCTGACTTGAAGCAAATAAAAAAAAGCTTGAGAAAATTAATGTGTATAGTAATCTATTCATATTTATTTATTATTTGGATTTAAAATCTACATTTTTTAAATGAATTTTTTGACTTTCAGATCATATATTTTTTAATGTGGTAAAAGTAGGAGTAATTAAATATGGTTTAATTTTTGAAGCTGATATTTTAAGTCGTCAGTACGACAAAATAAATGTTTTTGTTGCATGTTTTTAATAATGACAAATATCTATTTGTCTTATTCTGAAAATTTTATTAGATGTTTTTGAAAACAAACACTATTCGAGACACCTTGATACTGTCCATAATTAGGAATGATTTTGTAATCGTTTTTGGTATACAGTTGGATGGCTTCAGGTTGTTGTAGACCAGTTTCCAACACACAGTATTCCATACCTAACGAAGCACTCCAAGTTTCTAAATTATTCAAAATTTGAGATGCTACACCGTGCCCACGAAAAGATTCAAGGACAAACATTCTTTTTACTTCCATGGTTTTTTCATCATACTCTTTTATAGCGCCACATCCAATTGCTAGATTATTTTCATAGGCGATGACCACATATTTTATATGATCGACTTTATTGAATTGGGCATAAAAAGCATGATCCGACCCATCTCTGATGGCCAGCTCCTTATCAAGATGTTTGACCAAGGAAAGGAAATCTTCATTTTCTGAATTTGTTCTTATCAATGTGATCATGGTATACGGGTGTTTTAAATCTCTAATCTTATGGGTCAAAAATACAAAAATATTTTGTTAATCCAAAAAGCAAATTTGAAAACCCTTGGCAAATATATACTGAAAATCAGTAATTTAAACCATTCGTGTTAAAAATATGTGTGAATTTTTAGGGTTTAGTAAGTATCTCCATAATTTTTGCAATTAAGTTTGTAACTCCAATAAGCGCTTCTTTATAAAATCTTTATATCTCTTTCTTTACCTTTGTAGTAAATATTTTTGATGTGAAAGTGATTTCGTTCAGGAAGGATAGCCTCAAGAAGCAGTTACTCTTGAGTACTACGATGATTGTACTGTCTTCATTAATCTTGTACTTTTTTGTAGGGTGGATTGGTTATCAGGTAGTTGCGTTGGTATTGTTATTGATGGTGTCGATATCTGCCATGTTGTTTGATATAGTACCTGTTTTGATTGCTGCATTATTGAGTGCTTTAATATGGAATTACTTTTTTATTCCTCCTGTACGCACCTTTCATATAGGTACACCTGAAGATGTATTGATGTTTTTGATGTATTTTGTCATTGCATTTATCAATGCTGTTTTATCCTTCAAAATCAGAGAGATTGAACGAAAAGTCAGAGACAAGGAAGAAAAAGAAAACACATTGAAGCTTTATGATACATTGCTAAACTCACTCTCACACGAATTGAGGACACCTATCGCAGCTATCATTGGAGCGGTAGATATTTTGGAAAATCAAGCTGCTCCACCATCAAATATTCACCAAAGTGAACTCATAGATGAGATCAAAATCGCTAGCCTTAGACTGAACGAACAAGTGGAGAACTTGCTGAGTATGAATAGACTAGAGTCTGGCATATTAAAACCTGTAATAGATTGGGTAGATGTCAATGACTTGATATTTTCGGTGATTAAAAATTATAAAACGCATCATTCGGAAGCGCTGAATATTGTTTTTAACCCTGATGAAAAAGTACCTTTGATAAAAGTTGATGCTGTATTTGTCGAACAAATATTGTACAATCTGATTAGGAATGCCCATGTACATACACCTGCTAAATCTACCGTTAGGATAGCAGCATCTTACTTGGATGAATCTATTCGTATTTCTGTAGCTGATAATGGCAAAGGATTTCCTAACGATGAGATTAAATTTGTTTTTGATAAGTTTTATAGACTCAAAGGTGCTGCAACGGGTGGGACAGGATTAGGATTGTCTATTGTAAAAGGATTTGTAGAAGCATTAAACGGTCAAATAACTTTGGAAAATCAATCATCAGGTGGTGCATTGTTTACTGTGGTTTTGCCAGCAGAATCATCCACACTAAATCTTGTGACTTATGAATAAATTGTTAATACTAATTATCGACGACGAACCACAAATTCGAAAATTGCTCCAAATCAACTTGGAATCTAATGATTATAAAGTCATACAAGCAGCCACCGGAAATGAAGGTATCTCATTGTGTGCGTCACATACACCCGATTTGGTCTTGCTCGATATAGGTTTACCAGATAAGAGTGGTCAGGAAGTATTACTAGCACTGAGAGAATGGCATCATAATCCCATCATTATGCTGTCAGTATTAGATGGCGAAAAGGAAATTATCACAGCTTTAGATCATGGAGCTACGGACTACCTGACCAAACCCTTTAGAGCAGGCGAACTCTTAGCCAGAATTCGGTCTGCCATCAAAAGAAATATCACTACTGTTAATAC
>DAOLFJ010000078.1:0-16659 GCA_035326365.1 Saprospiraceae bacterium
TTCACCTATTCTGTTTTCTTTTGGTACTTTTACATCATTGTACATAATAGTATGCGTGTCTGATGCTCTGATACCTAGTTTATCTTCTTTGGCCCCAATGGTAACTCCAGGCCAAGATGTCTCTACAATGAGCGCATTTATACCACGATGTCCTTTGTCGGTGTGTGTCTGAGCTATCACTAAATGGACAGATGATTTACCTCCATTAGTAATCCAGTTTTTTGTACCATTCAGCAAATAATGGTCGCCCATATCTATGGCAGTAGTTCTTTGACTTGTCGCATCACTGCCTGCCTCTGGCTCGGAAAGACAGAAAGAACCTATCCATTCACCTGACGTAAGTTTAGGTAAGTATTTCATTTTCTGTTCTTCTGTACCATAAGTTTCTATTCCCCAGCATACAAGTGAGTTGTTTACAGAGACGATTACTGAACAAGAGCTATCTACCTTACTTATTTCTTCCATGGCCAATACATAAGATAGTGTATCCATTCCTCCGCCACCATATTCTGGCGCTACCATCATACCTAAGAAGCCAAGCTCGCCCATCACTTTTACTTGCTCGGTTGGATATTTCATTTCTCTATCTCGATCTATTACTCCTGGCAACAATTCTCGTTGCGTAAAGTCTCTTGCTGCTTCTTGTACTGATATTTGTTCTTCTGTTAATTCAAATTCCATTTGGTTAAGATATATTTTGATTTAAGAATGATTAAGGTGACACAAAAGTAAGGAAAAATACAGCAATTTGTTTAACACAAAAACTGATATTTAATACTTAATACAATAGAATGAAAAAAAATATTCTAAAAACTTAAAAAATTAGGCTTTCGGTACTTTAATGGTATATTCTTTACCCTGTGCAACAGTAAGTTTGGAAGAAATCAACCAAGGGTTGTAATACTTCAGCATACGATATGTAAGTCCGTTTTCATGGGCAAAATCTGTTAGACTAGTTATTGAATTTGAGACTTTTATTTCTTTCAAGTTTTGCGGTTGATATTTATGATCATCTTCTAGGTAATAGCCGAAATCGCTTGGGTTTTTTACAATTTCTTTGATGGCGATGATTCTAAATAGATACCTAGATGTTTCTTCGTTAATATTCAAATCGTAATAACTTGTTTCTTTTTGTTCAGCAAGCGACCTTGCAAACGATGTAGGTCCAACATTATATGCACCTGCTACATTGGTCCAAGTACCAAATCTCTTATACATTTGTTTTATATAATTACACGCAGCTAAGGTTGATTTTTCTAAGTGAAGTCTTTCATCTACTTCTTCGCTTATTTCGAGACCCATCTCTAATGCAGCAGGTTTCATAAATTGCCAAAAACCTTTAGCACTAGCAGATGAGGTTACATTTCGAAGACCACTCTCAGCTATAGCGAGATATTTAAAATCATCTGGGACGCCTTGTTCTTTTAAAATACGCTCCACTATTGGAAAATATTTATGAGACATTTTTATATTAAGTAGAGTAGTGGACTGCCAGTAAGCATTGACACTCAACTCTCTATCTAATCTTTCTTTGGTATCGTCATTGATAGGTACAATCTCTCCCGCGAAGTCAAACTTTTTATCAAGGTTCACGGCTTTTATTTGTTGGGGCAAATCAAAAAAACTTCCCAAGCTGTTATTTTTGGTTGAGAACGATACAAATATTAAGAGACAAAAGATGATGCCTGATAAAAATCCAAATATTGGAAATAGGTTTTTATATTTTTCCATGACTTTTTAATTAAACTTGAATGATTGGGTTATAGCACTCGTGGCCTTTTAAAGATTGGTACCGTACTGCATGGTTCGCCAAACATGATGCTCTGAGCAAAAGGCTGCATCATCGATGTAATATGCGCATAAGCATTGGCAGGTACCGGTCGATTACTGCATCCTTTTATAACGACTCTTTGATCTTTATATTGTTGATAATCAATTTTTTGAAGAACTTCTCTGTAGTACATTTTAAGATATTCTTCTTCAGTTCCATTGTATACATCCGCAGCTACATGTACTAAGTGTTGGTTGATAAGCATATAAGCCCATAATGGGATGATGGCATCTGTGCTACAACCCACCAATACTATTTTCCCTTGGTATAATGACCAGTCCATAGACTTTAGTGCATCTCTAAAATCTTTTTCTTTTAAGATTAAACCATGAAAAAGATAATCTTTGATGTCAAAAGATATAAAGTCTGCTTTGGGATAAAAATCTTCTAAGTTGAAAGTGATGATGCCGCTTTCTGCTACTCTATTTATTAAAGGTGTGGATTCCACTTTTTTATTTTTTACTATTCTTCTTCTACTTTGTCTAAAGAATCAAAACCACTTTTTTTATCGTTTTGTTCTTCTTCGATGGGTGCTTGTTCTCCTATTTGGTTTTCTACAGGATCGATTTCTTTAGGTTTTGGTAAATCTTGAATACTTTTGAGTCCAAAATAATCTGTGAATTTTGCAGTGGTGCTGTAAAGAAGAGGTTTTCCTGGTCCTTCACTGCGTCCCGCTATTTCTATAAGATCTTTTTCAAGAAGTTTTTGGACGGTATAGTCACTATTCACACCTCTAATCGATTCAAGTTCGGTTTTGGTGACAGGTTGTTTATATGCAATGATGGCCAAAGTTTCTAAAGCAGATTTACTTAATTTTTTATGGGTATTTTGTTTTAAGAATGTGCCAATAGTACCATGATAAGCTCCTTTGGTCATAAATCTGAAGCCACCGCCAATCTCAATAATCTCAAATGAATAATCGTCGCTACTATACTTTTCCATAAGTGTTCCTATACAATCCGCGACTTCTTCATCTTTAAATTGAGCGCCAAGACTTTCTTCCAAAGCATTTTTGATATCATCAAAGCTGATAGATGGATTACCTGCAAATATGAGGCTTTCGATATGTAAGGTTAATTTTTCCAATTTTATAAATTATATCATTAATACCAATATTGATTAGTGGAGATGCTCAATTGTACTTTATCAACCTTAAATCCTAACTTACGGTATGGAATGATTAGTAGATTTGGCAATCCCAAACAACATTGAAATACAAATATACATAAATATTTTAGTGAATGAAATTATTTTTAGGAGTTTTCCACATTTAGATATTCCTATAAATGTCTATAGGCTAATGAGACCTATGCTCAAAAGAAATGAATTAATGTAAAAGGAACAGAACAAATCACAGAATCAAAGATCAGTTATTTGTTTATAAGATATAGAATGATGAAAATTATTATGCAGATTGCAAGTACTAACAATACTGCAAGATGAATGTGTTGTCTAGGGTAACTGTTAGTTTCTATCTTGGATATCGTCTTATTTGTGTCTTTGTTTATTAACTTGTATAATGGCAAACCTTTTTCAAGCATAAAACTTAATTCAAATAATTCTTCACCCAAGATGAAGCTAAAGTTTTTGGCTGTTTTGACAGAAAAATCTATTTTTATGATTGCTTGATTAGAATAAATCAAAACATGACCAGAGTTGTCCCCATGGTACAAACTTACTTCATAGTCTATACCTATTTTGTTTTTGTATAACCATGAGTGTTGTGCCATATATACGAGTGATTAATAACAATATTATCTAAGTTAAATGCTAAATCACAAATCCTTATAAATTCTATACGTCATAAGACAAAACTACTTTGCTAGTTTTAGGATGTGCTTGACAAGTCAGAATATACCCAGCAGCTACTTCGTCATCGTCTAGTGCATAACAACTGTCCATAACTACTTCACCTTCAGTTACTTTTGCCATACATGTAGAGCAAGCGCCACTTGTACAAGAATAAGGAGGATCTTTTTTTATATCCACCAATACATCTAGTATGGTTTTGCCTTTAGGTACTGTCACATCAAATGTTGATCCTTTGAGTGTCACCGTAACTGATGCTTGAGATATGGCTCCTTCAGCTGCCTCACCTGAGGAAGATGCAGCCGTAAAGTATTCTTTGTGGATACTTTTTTTATCAATATGTTTATTTAACAATAAGGACTCTATCTTTTCTATAAAATCACCAGGACCACAAATGTAATATTGTTGTTCACTATTTTTTGGTGGGTAAGTTTTTATAAAATCTTCTACAACTACTGCTCCGATCCGCCCTTGAGCACCCTTCCAGTCAATGGTCTTTTTTGCAAATAAGCCACCAATACCACCAGTTTTTTTCTCTAATGGTTTGCTTAATACATAAGTGACAAATAATTGGTCTTGATATTTTGAAGCTAGAGCATCTAATGAAGACTTAAATATGATATTGTTTTCATCTCTGCTACCATACAGTAGGTAACAAGTACTTCTAGGCTCTTCTTCTAGCAAAGTTTGAATCATGGACATCACAGGAGTAATGCCACTTCCAGCTGCTACGAAGTAATGATCTCTTGATTTTAGATGGTCCGCTTTTATAACGAAATGTCCTTCGGGAGTCATCACTTCCAGTACATCTCCGACTTTTGCTTTTTCATTAAGGTAGGTAGACATTACACCACGGTTCACTTTTTTGACAGTGACTCCGATTTTTGGTAAGCCAGAGACCGTGCAAATAGAATATGCCCTACGAACTTCCTGACCATTTATAGTTGTTTTAAGGGTAAGATATTGCCCCGCTGTAAATTGAAATTCTGAAGCTAAATTGCTTGGTATTTCAAAAAAAATAGTTTTGGCATCAGATGTTTCGGAGACTATTTCGTTTATTTTTAGAGAATGAAAATTCATTTTTATACTTTTGTTATTTTATTGGATATTTGCATTACGATTTGAGCGTGCGAAATTAAACATTTCTAAGCAATTGATAAGGTGTAGTGCTTCTATAAATAATAATATTATTATGCTATTTAGAATTAATATACTGATAAATAATGTTTTACATAAATATTTGATTAAATGTCTTTAAAACTGTCCATAATTATTCCTGCCTATAATGAAGGGAAAACCATTCAAACAATTTTAGAAAAAGTAAGATCCGTCGAATTGATAGGACAGACGACCAAAGAAATAATTGTGGTCAATGATTGTTCAAAAGACGATACAGAAATTAAAGTTTTTGAATATAAACAACTACATCCTAATATTGAAATTTCATATTATAAACATGAAGTCAATAAGGGAAAGGGTGCCGCACTACATACAGGAATCAAGGAAGCCAAAGGCGATTTAGTCATCATACAAGATGCAGATCTTGAGTACGATCCCAATGAGTTTAACTTATTACTAAAGCCTATCTTAGATGGATTTGCTGATGTGGTATATGGCTCAAGATTTATGGGAGGCAGACCACACAGAATATTATTTTTCTGGCATTCTATAGGAAATAAAGTATTGACAGCTTTTTCTAATATGCTTACCAATCTCAATCTTACGGATATGGAGACCTGTTATAAGATGTGGAAATCGGACATCATAAAAAGTGTAAAACTAAAGGAAAATAGATTCGGTTTTGAGCCCGAAGTTACTGCTAGAATTGCCAGAATACCGAATATTAGAATATATGAAGTGGGTATTTCATATTACGGTAGGACATATGCAGAAGGTAAAAAAATAAATTGGAAAGATGGATTTCGAGCAATCTATTGCATTCTAAAATATAATATTTGGGCAAGATAGTAAACAGATAATCAATAAGATAAGGAAAATTTCTTATAATACAACCAAAATATTTATTTTATCATTAAATTGTATAAACCATAAAATATAGATGATTCTAGCCATAGATATAGGAAATTCAAATATTGTGTTAGGACTCTGTCATGATGGCAATTGGAGCAATACCTTTAGATACGAAACGAAGGAAGCGCAACCAGAGTTTTATTATGAGAATTCATTAAGAAATATTCTATTAGAATGGGGTATTTCGTCATCGGATATTATAGGCATTGTCATCAGTAGCGTTGTACCAGATTTGAATCAAAGTATCAAAGAAGCAGTTGAAAATGTCACAGGTAAGGAACCCGTAATTTTGGGTAATGATGTTTATAAAAGTATAGATTTTAAGGTGCCACATCCATATGAAATTGGTTCAGATATAGTTTCTAATGCTTACGGCGCCCTGTCTTTGTATGATGACCATTGCATTATTGTAGATTTCGGCACGGCATTGACATTTACGATTGTGGACAAATACCAAGGTATAAAAGGTGTGTCCATCGTTCCAGGATTAAAAACAGCCATCCAATCTCTGTCTACAAATACTGCATTATTACCTATTGTTCCATTAGCATTACCTGTGTCTGCTATTGGTCATGATACTGTTTCTGCTATACAAAGTGGTGTGTTGTGGGGATATGTTGGGTTGGTCACTGAACTGTTAAGAAAAATTAAATCAGAACTTCCGTATGAGCACAAAGTCATAGCAACAGGTGGACTTTCTGACATTCTAAAGCCATTAGAAAACCAATTTGACCAGGTAAACAAAAATCTCACATTAGATGGTATGAGATTTTTGTACGAATTATACGTAAAAAAATAAAAGATATAAGTATGCTTTCAAATAATGATATTCTGAAAAAACTTCGCGTAGCCCTTCAGTTAAGAGATGAAGATATCCTAGAGATACTGAACCTCGTGGATTTTAAAATAACAAAAGGAGCGTTAAATGATCTATTCAGAAAAGATGATCATCCTAATTATGTGGAAGCTGGCGACCAAATATTAAGAAATTTTCTGAATGGTCTCGTCATTTATAAAAGAGGAAAACCTGGTGAAGTTAAACCTGCTGAATCATCAAAAAAATAGTGCTTTTTGATAGAATTCGTTATCAAAAAGCACTATTACAGAAATTTATGCTGGCCATTTGATGGTTTCACCATCTTCTTCTACATCGGGAAGGATCTGAATCTCGATCGCTTCACCATCGGCAAACCATATCATAAAACCTAAATCTTCTGATTCTAAAAGTTCCAAATTTGGATTTTCGTCATCTGAAAGATCTTCTTCGTTAGATATTTCTATACCTTTTTCTGTAAAAAATGCAAGAACTTCTTCTTTGCTCTCACCTATTAATGATTTGCCATTTAAAGTGAAAAAAGGATCACTCACCGCGATTGACACCAATCTCCAATCATAATCAGCATCAAAAACGATTGAGAATTCATTTTCGTCGTAATGCCATGACTCAAGTTCGTCATTTACTTCTTCTTCAAAACCAGGTAAATTTTCGATTTCATCCGGTTTGCCGAGTAACTTTTTTGCTTCATCACGTGTCATACCGAATTTCAAGTCTCCAAGACCTACCCCAAATATGATTTCTTTAATTTGATTTTTCATCTACTATATTTATTTGTTTTTAATGCTAATAAGTTATCAACTACATGTTCTGAAAAAAATATTTATAAAATTAGTTATGATCATTTTTGACCACCATTTTATCTTAAAGTATTGATAATTATGGCACAAGGTAAGGAGATAATTATGATCAAAAATATTTTTACGTAAAAAGGTAAGATTTTATTGAAAAAACTACGATATTATTCTAATTTTGGAACAAATTAATCATTTATGGCGGCATTATGGGGATTTGACCTTGGAGGTACAAAAATAGAAGGGATCATCATTGACTCGGAGACGAATCAAATTATTTCAAGGCTTAGAATTCCAACTGAAGGAGACAAAGGGTATGATCATGTAATCGTACAGATCTGTAAATTGATCACTTTGCTAGAAACAGAGAGTGGATTAAAGCCAACAAAAATAGGCCTTGGTACACCAGGTACGATGGATCCAATATTAAATGTCATGAAAAACTGCAATACGACAGCACTCAATGGCAAAAACCTAAAAGCGGACTTAGAGAGTGTGGTGGGCATACCGTTTAATATGAGCAATGATGCCAATTGTTTTGCGATAGCAGAAACCAAAATGGGCGTTATCAGCAAAGATATGCCCGATGCTTCTGTTGTTTTTGGTGTCATCCTTGGGACTGGAGTTGGTGGCGGTTTGGTCGTAAATGGTAAGGTGATAGGAGGTAGACAAGGTATCGGTGGCGAATGGGGGCATAATTTTTTGGATGAATCAGGTGGTCAATGTTATTGTGGTAAAATAGGATGCGTAGAGACTATCTTTTCTGGACCAGCTTTAGAAAGGTATTACCACAAAATAAGCGGTAATAAACAAAGACTCAAAGAAATTGTCGAAGCATACCATATAGGACAAGACACTTATGCTGTCGAGACAATGCAAAGACTATTTCATTATTTCGGCAAAGCAATGGCTGTAGTAATAAATATTGTCGATCCAGATGCTATTGTCATAGGTGGTGGAGTAGGCAATATTAATGAAATCTATACATTAGGTGTAGACGAAGTCAAAAAACATGTTTTTAACCATAGATTAGATACAAAGTTTTACAAACCGTTGTTGGGCGATAGTGCAGGTGTGTTTGGCGCAGCATTTTTATAGCTAAAGTTTAGTTAAAAAATCTAATTTTTTGGTTTCGATAAAACAAGGATGGAAAGAAAACGTTATTTTTGTCACAGATATAAATCAAAGATAGCAGATTTTGAAGACCGTTTTAATAATATTGAGTTTTATGATTCCTTTAGGTTGGCCAGAAGGTCATCCTGATGAGATCGTACAATCTCAAATTATAGAATCAGTAAATAAAGTCAGAGAAAAAGGTTGTTACTGTGGGAGGAAATATATGCCACCCGCAGAAAAGGTCAAATGGAATGATGTACTATATAAAAGTGCATACTCCCATGCCAACGAAATGAAGGAACATAATTTCTTTGCACATTTTTCTAAAGAAGGATTAGACATTGGGGCTAGACTTGATAGATCAGGTTATAATTGGCTTGTAGCCGGTGAAAACTTGGGTGAGGGCCAGAAATCATTTGATGAAGTACTGAATGATTGGATAAAAAGCTATTCACATTGTGTCATGCTAATGAATCCTAAAGTCAACGAAATGGCTGTTGCTAAAGTAGATAAGTATTGGGTGCAACATTTTGGCAAACAAATGCCACCGAAAAAAGGAAAATAAACTTAGATCAATTCCCTTTTGTACGATTATTCAAAAGATATCAGTATTTGATTTTTGTCCACTGTACTACCTTTTACTGCAGTTATCGATTTTATGATACCACTTCCAGGTGATTTTAGGATGTTTTCCATCTTCATTGCTTCTAAACTTAGCAATTTATCACCTTCATTTACCTCTTGACCTTCTGCTACAAAAACATTTACGACCAATCCTGGCATAGGAGACTTTATTTCTTTCACAGAATGTTTTTGAGATTTTAAGAATCCCAAGTCATCTATCAATCTATCGATTTTTTCTTTTACTTTTACTTGATAATCAAAACCTGAAACATTGATAGTATATGTTTTGGTTTTTGGTTGGTAGCTTTTTACACGTGCTTGATATTTTTTATTATTAAGCATTACACTCCAGATTTCGCCTTCTTGATGTAAGATTTGGAAATTTTTTGTATGTAAAACTTCGTCTGTATAACTACTGAATCTATCTACTTCAAATACGATGTTGTTATTATTGTTCATGGTAAATTATTATGGTTTTTCGTCCGCTATTTTCAGCATAAACGACGTCTCAAAAATAGTAAATAATACATAGATGAGCAGAAAAGGAAGTACAAATTTTCCATCTATGGGTTTAAATATTTCTCTATAGCCTAGTAATAATACAATAGACATGACCATTCTGACGATCATATTTATTAAGGTATAAGAAATAAATAATTGTTTGTTGGTGCTTTTGACACTTATTTTAAGTGCAATAAATAGTCCAATACTAAGTAAAGTAAATAAAACCACTGTCATTACACTCAGAAGAATCGTATCTGCTTGACTTTCAAAACTATGAATAAATACAAGTACCAATACAAGAAATGCCAAAAATATCAACAAGTTTCTCACAAAAATAGTATACTCACTCATCTCGGCTTCATTAGGTCTACAACTAGTTTGTACATGTAAGCTCCGAATAAGAGCAATACTAATATCATAGTAGCAATAGGGACTTTAAGTCCAAAATAGGTATCTATATAGTTACCCAAATAAATGCCAACAAAAATTACAAATGCTAATTGGAATGCAAGTCCGGAGTACTTTAGGTAGACATTGACTTTTTTTATATTTTTTTCGTTAGGCTCTGACATTACTCCTTAGACTAACCGCCTACTTTATTCAAAGGCTCTTTCTGAACCAAAGACTTGAGCTTTTGGCCCGACATACTACAAGTCACATTAAAGATTGCGCCAGTTTGTACCATGATTTTGTCTGTTACTATATCACCATTGACAATTCCAGTTTCCTTTACACTGAGTAATTCTTTGACAGAAATATTTCCTGTAAATGATCCTTCTATGATTGCATTTATACATGTGATATCTCCTTCTACTTTACCTTGTGGTCCTATGATGACACGACCTTTACAGTCTAATTTGCCTACAAGAGACCCGTCTATCCTGATGTCATTAGAAGCAACAATTTCTCCAATGATGTTTGTACCTTCTACAATACTATTACTAACATTAGTAGATGGTTGAGAACCATTAGAGACATTTTGTTTTTCACTTTTATTTCCAAACATTACTTACTGTTTTTATATCTGATTATTGGGGGTAACCACTTATTAGAAAATTTACCTAAATATGATATGTTTTGCCTGGAAGGTTCCAATAATTATACCTAAAATACGATGAACACATTAATTATACTACAAAAAAATAAAGAAGCCCGTTTTTAATTTCCATTAAAGGTGGTCTAAAATTATACTTTATCAATCTTATTTAAACGCCAGTGTATATTAAAATCAAATCTTAAGTTAAGCTATTTGTATTAGATGTATGGAAGATTTAGAATCGTGGACAGTAAACACCTCTACTTTCAGGACCACAAATATTGTAAATCAAAGAAAACTCAAATGCTCCGTTTGCAGGTGATGCTTGACGAAGACCTGAAACGTTGATATCATAACTAAATCCAATACCAAATTGCTCATAATTAAATCTACTAGAAAGAATGACAGCATCTGAGTGAAGACCACCTTCTACTTTGTTACCTACTCTATACCATGCACCTACCTCAAAAGATTGATTGGTGGTTCTTGATGGTCCCATAGCAAATCTGAAGTTTGTACCAGCATTTAATGATCTGTGCGGACCTTGAGCCATATAAACTCCGAAAGGCAACATAGATATTTTTCTTGCTATCTCAAACTGTAATCCAGCATGAAGTGTATATCTACTATATAAATTAACATCGTCACCTAAGAAAGTTACGTTAGGTCTGTTTAAGTGATGTATTGCAGCACCAAAATACCAATTGGTATTATTGTCTATGATACTAAACCATAATAATCCTGCAGAAATATCAGCATATAAAAAATCAAAGTCAGTAAAATTTGGTTCGTTGTTTGATAAAGTAGGATCAAATCCTCTATCACTAGTTATCTGAGAAGGCCATCTTAGATCTGTATTACTTATACTTCTAGATGACAAGCCAGCATCAGCACCAATTACCAAATAACTTGCTTTCTTTCTATATCCAGCCATTTTTTTGCTATATGACAAAGAAACTCTACCTTGAGTAGTACCAAATCTAGACTCTCCTGCTACATCACCCCAAAGTGATCCACCAATACCGAAATAATCTTCTCTTCCTACGGGAATTTTCTGGTCATAAGAAACAGAGTAGGTATTGTAGGCATTTGCTGTCAAAACTGCAGCCCATTGATTCCTATAATTTGCCACCATCCTGGTCTTACAATTCATTACTCCTGTCAAAGCTGGATTTAGATTCAGCGGTGACATATAAAACTGAGTAAAGTGGATATCTTGCGCATTTAATGCAAGCGAAGATAACAACAATAAGACAACACTAATCTTTGAAACTAACCTGTTCATATTAAATTTTTAATTAAATTGTGCTTTAAAAAGCTGCATTTATATTGCAAATGGAAGGTTAAAAATAGATATAAATTTTAAACCAACGTACAAACTAAAGAAAAAAAATTAATTTTTCTTCAATTTTTAATATTTAGATTCACACTTGCTTACTCTTTCCGCCATACTTATCTATCAAGATATTATCGTATTTATCGCTTGTATGAAGTAGATGTGTAAATAATGTAAAAACCGTCTCTACATTAATAAATTGGTCATATATCAACAATGACAAAATAATGTCGTTATTCCTGATAGAAAAGGTCAGACCATCTAAAATATAATTCTGTTTTAACAAGAATTCATATATGACTGAAACATTATTTTCAGGTAACTCACACAAATAAACATCACCTACTAATAAACCTGTTTTCTCATAATATGAGATACATACATCAATACTACCTTTTTTGATACACCAATTGTTAGGACCCTTCCTTGTAAGTGAAACATCGTACCCTAAACGTCCAATTAATGACTCGACAGTAATGCAAATACCATTCGGTTCATATGCTTTTATGTCAGATATTTTTCGGATTCCTAAGCCACAAAAAGAGCAATTACTTTTTGGATCATCTTCTACCTCAAAACTTATCTTTTTACATGATGTACACCGAACTCCTTTCTGACCCTTCCCTTCTTTATATTCTTTAATACAAGAAGAAAGAAAAAAACTAGGTAATGCATTACCTACAGTTTTTTCTTTATGGATATTAAATGTATTAATCCCAATAATCATGCCATCAGGTCCATATAAAGGACCTCCATTATTGACAGGATTCATGGTGATATCATGTATTATATAGTGGATATCGTCATTTAGATATTGAATGTCAAATATTTTACCTTTTGTCACTTTTTTGTTTTGAACCTCAATCGCCATCACTTCGTCACCTTTTTTGATGACATCTAAAGTGGACAACTCAATAGATGGTATCTCATGTACCGATGGTGGACTTATGAATGCAATGTCATTAATCGTATCTAAATGTATCACTGCTACCATTTGTTTGTCGAATGTAGCACCTGATATGACCACTTGTTTGTTTCCACGTACTACGTGTTCATTCGTTACAATAATGTCATATGATTTTAAATAAAATCCTGTACCCGTGCTGTATGGTGTTGCAATCTGTACGATAATGTCAGCGCAATTATTTATAACATGCATATTGTTAAAATTCATAGCTTAAACATGATAAGTTGTTTTTTGAATCATGACAAAAAAGCTTTTATAAAATTGGCAAGGTTTACTGAAATCCAGTGTCTTCCATGGTATGGATAGATTAGGAAATTCATTTTGGTGTATTGTTACAATGTTTTTAAGTGCAATTAAGATTGTTTTTTTATCTAAATTACCATTTCTTAAAAACTGCTGTTGGTAACCTAACTCAACAAAAAAACCTGACTCTACGATACGATAATATAATTGTAATAAATCTTTAGATGGCGCAGGTAGTGAATAAGAATAAAGTGAAAATCCTGCTAAATAGCCACATATTGCAAGTGCATATGCTTCATATCCTTGTTCAGCGTACCAATCAAAATCATTCATTTGCGCATCTATAATATCAGCTAATCGTTGATGACCCTCTGGCATAGAAGTACCGAAGGTAGAATTGACTTCATAGAGTTCTTTTCTAAATGTTTCGTAAGACATCTCGTCAAGTTCTTTTATTCGAGCATAAATGATCTCATTTTTGTTGTGTACATTTGTAATATTATCTTTAAAATATAGATCGTGACAATCTTTTATGCATTCCATTATCGTACCTTCCGGTTTTAGGAGGTAATCTATTTTGTATAAAAGGTTCAGTAAGAAGTAAGATAGTCCACCAGGATACTGTAATTTGTCAAGATTGTTACTTTCGACTTCTGTAACTACAGATTTAATCCAATTTTTAAAGTACTTAAACTTCAGCTTTTTTTCTGATTCATCTATTTTACGAATATGGTCATAATCTACGGGGAAAACATCATCAAATTTTGCCATTAAAACATCATCCTTTCTGTCTGCTTCTGTTGCTAATTCTTTGAGTGCTTGATATATTTTGTGCGGCGAACCATCTTCTACAAAGGTATCGAAGACAAGACAGATACAATTTTCGCTATTAATGGCGTATTTTGTATATTTGAGATTAAAATTTTCTTCTAGCAGTTGTTCCATAAGTTCAATATTTGGAGCTTCGTATCTTACGATTCTTGCTTCAGCTTTAAATTGGGTAAAATTGGCTTCTCCATTTATAATTTTCGAACCTTGATAAATTTTAAATACAATTTTGCCAGGGAGAAGCGTGTATGAAACATTTTTTTGCTCACCATGTGTCAAAAACTGCAAAAACTCCTTGTATGATAAAATATATTTTTCATTATCAAAATATTCGATCGCTTTATCCCAATTTTTATACTTCTCTTCTTCTTTATATGAGTCGGTATATCGCCCAAACTGAATGTCAGGATCTTTTAAATTTCCATTACGATTGAATATTTTCGAAAAAAAACTCATTTTTACATTTTGGTTTTACAACAAGACATCATGGATTTCCGAACAGTATTACAGATTGCACCTACTTCCATTCAGATTTCACATCAAGATAGCATCTTGTTGCTAGGGTCTTGTTTCTCACAGAACATCGGCGAGAGATTGCAAAAATATAAATTTAATTGTATTTCTAATCCTTTTGGCACAATCTTCAATCCGATATCTATTTCCAAACTTGTGGGTTATTCTTGCAAAAATCAGCCTGTAACTGAAGATGAACTCAAATTTTCACAAGGAGTGTATGTTCATCCTGACTTTCACAGTATCCTTTCTGATGTAAATGCCAACTTGGCTTTGACAAAAATAAATTACGCCATTGAATCTACACATAACTATATTAAGAAGTGTACACATCTTTTCATTACCCTAGGTACTGCAATAGCTTACAAAATAAATACTACAGGTCAAATAGTAGCAAACTGTCACAAATTGCCAACGTCACACTTTCAGAAAGTGGATATTAGCATAGACGAAGGCCAAAAAGCTCTGGAAAAAATGATCACTGAAGTAAGAGGAATTAATCCCAATCTACACATTGTTTTTACAGTAAGTCCTGTGAGACATATCAAAGATGGTATCGTAGAAAATACCAAAAGCAAAGCTAGATTACTGTGTATCATAGACGAAGTAAATCGACATAATGAGGGTGTAAGTTATTTTCCAGCATATGATATTATGATGGATGATCTACGTGATTACAGATTTTATGAAGCGGATATGATCCACCCAAATACAATCGCTATTGACTATATTTGGGAAAAGTTTAGTGGCCATTACTTGTCAGATGAAACACTTTCTCTCAATAAAAAAATCCACAAGATCCAACTGGCTAGCCATCATCGACCCTTTAATCCACATAGTGAACAACATCAATCATTCATAAGACAGACATTATCTGAAATAGACGCTTTTAAAGATAGGTATGAATGGTTGGATTTTGAATTGGAAATGGAAAAGTTGAATCGATCTTAAAAACAAATAATGATCAATATTTATATCAACCTATTCACTTCTCCATTATTTCCTACATGGACTAATCCTGGTGTTTTTCCAACTTCTATACTACCTAGTCGATCATCGTAGCTTAGAGCTTGTGCGCCATTGATCGTAGCCCACTGAATGAGAGTTTCTAATGGTACATATGAAGCAAATTTTCTAATGGTTTTGATTTCTTCCCAAATGGAGAGTTGCCAGTTGGACGTGAGACTATCTGTACCTAATGTTACCTTGGCATCTGTGTCTAAAAAAACTGCATAATCGGGCATTCTATTTTCGATATAAAGATTTGCATTGGGACAACTTGCCCAAAATACCTGATCATTCCACGTTTTTGCAGCTAGTACATCTTCTCTAGTCGTGAGTGTGTTGTGTACAAAAATGGTCTTGAAATTTGGTTTAAGATGTTGGATCGCATAGTGAATTGAAGTCCGTCCTGATGGTACAAAATGGTCTAAAGAAAATCCAAACCCATCATAAAAATCTTTAAATCCACCCGTGCCTTTCTGGAACAACTCATCTTCGGCAGGTGTCTCTTGATTATGAATGCTTATGGTTTGTCCCGCTTGATTATGTTCATTTACAAAACTAAATAAATCTGGACTTACTGTATATGGCGCATGTGGCACATAACTTTTGCGGTTAAAATTAGCATCACTTTGACTAGCCATGACTTCTTGGTATTGGGCAATAGTGGCGGCAGTCATCGTCGGTTGTAGGAAATCAAACATTTCAATGAAAGAATAATAATCCAACTTGCTTCGGTTTTTTGTAAGTGCGGTATCTGTTTTATTAGAAATATCTCCTACTGCAACTATGCCATTTTTATACATTTCTTCATCGCCATCTTGGATAGCTTGCAGTATCGTATCTTGATCTATGTCTCTAAATCCTACCACTTTTTTTAAGAAAGGAAGTAACCCCGTACCTGTATCTACTTTGCCTTTCATGTGTGACAATTCAAGATGGCAATGCGTATTGACAAAACCAGCACAAATCATTCCTTCAAGTTTTTGTACAGAAGCAGGATCGTGGTCTGACAAGGCATCAATGGCCAAGATTTTCCCTTTTTCATCTGTTACAATAACTTGTTCAGAAAGTACTGGCCCATTAGATGTATATATTTTGTCTGCTGTAAATTTATGTGTCATCAGATATTTCTTTTTTGTTGCAATATTAGTTTAAAATTCTTTAATGATAAGACCGTTTTTTATTCT
>DAOLFJ010000444.1:0-3175 GCA_035326365.1 Saprospiraceae bacterium
TATTAGCTAAAGTATGTTTTAACGAAGGTAATTTTGAACACTATAATTTAGGCAGCTTCTTTAAAGAAGATGGAGGTTTGCAAGCATATATTCGAGCACAAGGCAAAGTTTGGACTGGTGGAGAAACTTTCGATGAAATGGTTGGATAGTTGTTTAAATCGTCTTTGCTTGCGCAGGTTTGTAACTCTTGTCTTTATTTCCTACCCTGCCAAAGCAAGTTCATAACTTGTGATTTAAGTACTCTCCAGCCACTAATAATTGTAAGCATCCGACGAAGCCCGTATTGCAGATGATGTCTTTGCCAGCGTACCTTTGCCGAAAATATCATTAATGCGATACGATCAAGAGCAAATTAGCAAATGGCTTTGCGAGTGGGAACAATCTAGTCAGAGTATAACAGCATTTTGTGCTGGGAAACCTTTTGAGAAGAGTACCTTCTATTATTGGCGGAGAAAGTTAGCAGGTAAACAGGCATTTAGTGAAGATAATAAGTTTATAGCTGTCCAATTGCCCCCATCATTTACCCCATACATCAGTGTGCATTATCCCAATGGGGTAAAGGTAGAAGTGCATAC
Source organism: Saprospiraceae bacterium (assembly GCA_035326365.1). Lineage (GTDB taxonomy): Bacteria > Bacteroidota > Bacteroidia > Chitinophagales > Saprospiraceae > OLB9. The sequence continues at coordinate 576 of DAOLFJ010000444.1, forward strand.
AGTATTGAGTGGTGATCAAATCAGATCATTAGTAGGATGTTAGGTTTTGGATCACACCAGCGGTACTATATATACAAGGGATCTGTAGATATGCGTAAAGGGTATTATGGTTTGAGTGGCTTAGTGCGTAATGAATTAGGATCAGATCCGATGAGTGGTGATGTATATGTATTTTTTAATACGAGCCGCCAGACTGTCAAGATGCTGGTATGGGATCGAGATGGATTTGTGGTTTATAGCAAACGTTTAGAGCGTGGTTGTTATGAGCAAATTAGTAGTATCATAGACGGAAAAACACACCATATCAGTTATCAACATTTAGTGATGCTGCTAAGTGGCATCTCACTGATAGGCTTGCATCAGCGACCGCGATATGAGATGCAAAAGACGGGCTAAAATTTATTTAAAGAACGTAAAAAAAAGTGTCTAAAATATTGTGAAATAGTTGTATAAATATTGTACTTTTATGCTATGAATTACGAAGCACTCATAGCACAAAAAGATGCCGATTTAGCACAAAAGGATGCTAAAATAGCAGAGCTATTAGCTAGGATTGAAGAGTTATCGTATCTAATTGCACAGTTGCAAAAACAAGTATTTGGTCCTAAGTCAGAGCGCTATATTCCCACCACTGATCCAGGACAGCTCAATATCTTTGGCGATGCTAAGCAAGAAGAATCATTAAATAGTTCGCCCCAATCAGAAAAAGAGACCATTACCTATGAACGTGAGAAGAAGAAAAGTGCTCAAAAAGGTCGCCAGCTCTTAGCTAGCTGTAGCCATCTACCCGTAGAAGAGAAGATTATCGAACCCGAACACGACGATACTGATATTCATATAGGAGATGAGATTACTGAAAAACTTGCCAAACAACCAGGCAAGCTCTACATCAAAAGGATCATACGACGCAAATATAAAAAAGCAGGCCAAGATGTGATCATTATACCACCCTTGGAAGAAGAAGCCATACCTAAATGTGAGGCAGATGTAAGCCTACTAGCAGATGTGGTAGTATCTAAGTTTGTAGATCATATACCTGAGTACCGACAACAACAAATATATAAGCGTCAAGGCGTAGTCATACCTCCATCGACAATGAATGGTTGGGTACACCAACTAAGTCCATATATGAAATTGATGAGTGAGTATATAAAAGCACAAATCCTCCAATCTAAGTACATTCAGCAAGATGAAAGTACCATCAAAGTCATGGATGGGAAGAAACAAGCAACCCATACAGGCTACATGTGGGTCATGGGCTCTAATGAGCTCAAGTATGTATGTTTTGAATATCACAAAGGCAGAGGCAGAGAAGGTCCAGTCAATAACTTCAAACAATTCAAAGGCTTTTTACAAACAGATGCTTATGAAGTATATGAAGTCATAGATAAAATGTACAACGATGTGCAGCATTTTAATTGCTGGGCACATGGACGCCGTAAGTTTATAGAATCGATAAACAATGATAAAGCGAGGAGCGAATACGCATTAAACCAAATACAGAAACTCTATACTATAGAACAAAAATGTAGAGATGCAGGCAGTACACATGATGAGCGTACCATAGAGAGACAGGCAGCAAAACCTATCTTGGATCAATTTAAACAATGGTTAGACACAGAAGCACTTAAAGTGACACCAAGATCACCTATAGGTACGGCCATGGCATATCTGATTACTCGTTGGAATAAGTTTACCAAATATACAGACCATGGAATTGTGGAGATAGATAATAACATCATAGAAAATGCCATAAGACCATTAGCTCTTGGTAGAAAAAACTATCTCTTTGCAGGTAATCATGACGCAGCCACAAATATAGGGTATTACTACACTGTCTTTAGCACTTGTAAGGCGCATGGCGTTAATCCTTATGATTATATGGTGTGGTTCCTATCATTAATTCCCTCAGCAAATACATCCGAGATAGGTACATTATCCCCAGATGCTTATCTTAAATCATTAAATCAGACAATGTAGTTCGTCGAATGCTTACTAATAATTAAACACATAACCTTCAAAACTCATAGGTCTTTCTAATAATTCAATAATTAAAATCCCTATTTTACCTAAATAATCTCAAGCGTTAATAAGTAAATAATTTACAGCTTGCTTCACTACACCTATCACAACAAGGATAGTTTAGGCTATAAGTTAGGAACTTAGTTTATGTCATAAGTTGTAAACTTGTGCCAACATCTGGCATAAATGAAAAAAATATTTAAAAGGTGAGATAAATTATTGTGTAATTTCTCACAATAATTTGTTAAAAGTGAGACAATTACATTAAAAACAAAAATACCCAAAAAAAAATGATTCTTAATAAAAAGCAATTTATAGTAAATTAAATTTCGTGATACCACTTCAAAAATCATGAATAGTCCGACTTTTTCAGCCAAACAAATTTATATTTATACCCCAAAAAGATATCCACATTACATACTGTGTATATCTTTATATTACAACTATATATATGTAATTATTATTTTGTATCTTTGCTTTATGTTTTGTCTGTGCGAGGGCGATGTATAAAGGTATATCACTTATCGTAGATGTTCCGGCGGTTTGTGACTTAAGTGAATCGGGACGTTATTTTTTTA
>DAOLFJ010000445.1:0-3160 GCA_035326365.1 Saprospiraceae bacterium
TAGAGGCACTTTTTCCGGCTATGCTGAGTTTCATACTTGGAATGGTGTAAGTTGGTCTGGAGTAGGTTCTTCAGTAGTAAATACAGAATTTGCAGCAAACCCAACTAATTTAGTTGAAGTCAGAATACTAAAGTCCGCAATAGGTGATATTTGTGACTTAGATGTACAGTTTTATATAACGGGTAATAACAATGAACATGGTTCTTTTGATGCTGTCCCTGATGATAATAATGCAACAAGCTGGAATGAAAACAACAATAGAACGCAATTAGGAAATTATGCACCAAATAAATTAGTTGAGCAAACTAGTTATGTGGCTTGTAATGACATCTTGGAATATACAGAAGAATCATGTGGCACCTTCTTCATTTCTGATCCATGTACTTGTAATAATGACGCTACTTTAGCTGGAAATGATGGTACATTTGATGAAGAAATAACAGTCACAGGTCCAGCAGGAATGACCATCACATCAAATTGTATAGGTTGTACGCCAACTGCAATAACATTTACAGAAGTAATGCCTGGTTCTTATGTTTCAAGTCCATTCACACACATTGATAACATTGGTTATTCTGCTGAAATATTTGCAAATGGTACATCCATAGGAAACATAAGCAATAAGTGTGCATACCCCAATGTAGCAGCTAATAATATAGGGCCATTTACAGATTGTGATGGCCAGCCTAATGTTCCATTGACAGCAGTTATCTCAGGTGATAATGGCACAGGTATATATACTTGGAGTGGAACAGGTGTTTCGAGTAATAATTTCAATCCATCAGGACTTATCCCTGGAATTATTGTCATTAGCTTAGCTTATGATGGAGTTGATGTTTCTAATGTTTCACCAGACGGTGGAATAACTCCAGCTTACCCTGGTTGTATTCAAATGGATACCATTCAGGTACAAATCACACCAGCAGCTATTCAACCAGTTGTAGATAACATCACTGTTTGTGAAGGTGAGAGTACACTTATTACTGTTACCTCATCTGCGAGTCCTGGCCCTGAAGAAATAGTTGGTTTTAATTGGATTTTCGATACAGAAGTTACAACAGGTAACTTGACAGGTCCTGGAGCAATAGGAGCTACAATTTCTAATGCAACTGCAGGTTCTGGTTTAGGTGGAGTTTCCTTCCCAGGCGGTAATGCACCTACGGCCACAGATGCTTATTCTGCCAATAACTGGACAGCTTTAACATCACCAGATGCTAATGATTATTTTGAGTTTTGTTTGTATGCCGCATCCGGTTACCAAATTGATTTGACTAGTTTTAGTTTTGATGCTCAAAGATCTGGTACTGGTCCTGCAAACTTCCAAGTTTCTATCTCCGTAAACGGAAGTTCTTTTAGTGACGTTGGTGTTGCAGGATTAATTCCTACAGCATTTACTGCAAATCCTATGTTTACAAGAACTCTCAATGTCACAAATGCAAATAATGTATGTATTAGAGTTTCTGGTTATGGTTCTACGGGAACAGGCGGAACTTTTAGGATAGATAATGTTGCCATAAATGGTACATCTCAGTTGATATTACTACCATCAGGATCTTATAATTTTTACAATGAGAACCCTGATGTAGATATGAATGCTGTACCTGTTGCAAATGGAACGATGTATGACCCTATGACCACAGCCCAAAGTAGTCCAGATACAATATGGATAACATGTATTGACCCATTAAGTGGTTGCGAAAGTTCAGCAGATTCGGTGTTAGTTACAGTTAATGAAGTTCCTTCCTTGGATATATCCCAACCAGAATCTGTATGTAGTCCTGAAACAATTAACGTATTAAATGTAGAACTTTTTGAATCCCCAATAGGTGGAACTGTTAGCTACTATCCTACACTTACTGACGCAGAGAATGAACAAAATGAGATAACCACAGGATTAGATAATGTTTCTGAGTCAACCATAATTTATGTGAGATATGAACTTGGTACAAGTTGTTTTGTAATTGATCAAATTAATGTTCAGATAAACCCTTTACCACTTGCACCACAAGTTGTAGATACTATTAGAGCTTGTACTGGTGGAAGCACTTTGATTACAATAAATACTACACCAATTCAAAATGCATTCACTTGGGATTTCGAAGCAGGTATTAATGGTCAAGGTATTTCTTCAGACACAGTTATTGCAGAGAATGGTCCAGTTCAAACTAGTGGTATTGGCTTATCAGGTGTTAACCCGCAAGCAGCAGGTTCAGGTTGTACGGCATCTATCTCTTCCACAAGTTATGATATTACAAATACGTCACTTGCCGACGCAGTGGCAGATAATGAATTTTTTGAATTCTGTATAGGAAATACTTCAACAGGATTTGACTTTGATGGCGTTAGTGCTATTAATTGGTCTCATCGTATTTCAGGTACGGGTCCTATGTCTTGGGCTATTGTAGCTTCAAACAACTTAACATCTCCTATTTTGAGTGGTATGTTGACAGGAACATCTTGTCAAAACGCAGGTGGTAGTATTTCTCTGAATACAGCAACTTGCTACAGAATTTATTATTGGGGTGCGAGCAATGTTTCTGGCACATTAAGAATTGCTAATTTTGAAATAACAGGACAATACCAAAATCAATCAACTTATAATTGGTATAATGAAAATCCTGATTTAAACCCAAATGCTGTACCAGTCGCATCAGGAGATAGTTATGACCCAGAAACTACTGTACAAGAGTCTCCTGAAACTGTTTGGGTAAATTGCATCAATAATGCAACTGGTTGTGTCAGTCCATCTGCACAAACTGTTGTATATGCAGGCATCTCACCTACTGTAAATCCTGTAGCTAATCAAATGTTATGTACTGGTTTTACTACCACGGCAATAACTTTTTCTGGCACACCACAAGGCGTAGTTTTCAATTGGACGAACAATACTCCAAGTATCGGTCTTGCGGCAATGGGCACAGGGAACATAGCTTCATTTACAGCAATAAATAATACTTCTGTCCCAGTTGTAGCGACAATAACTGTTACCGCTACATTTACTAGCGGAGGCATCACTTGTACTGGTAATCCGATTAATTTCACCATTACTGTCAATCCACTTCCAACTGTCTTTGCAGTTTCTGGTGGCGGTACAAAATGTACAACTGATGACGGTCTTACAATCACACTTTCAGGTTCACAAACAGGTGTCAACTACCAA
>DAOLFJ010000079.1:0-2342 GCA_035326365.1 Saprospiraceae bacterium
TTCTTGGGTGCATTTTATACGTTGATCATCAGTACCATAGAAGTATTATCGTTTTTGGCTTTGATCGCTACTTTTGCATTTCTTTATAGACGTAATATGCTCAAAGTACCAAGACTCGTCAAATCAGAACTGAATGGTTGGCCAAAGTTGGATGCCAATATCATACTTTTTGCAGAGATATTATTAGTGACAGGTATTTTTACCATGAATGGTACGGATTCTGTTTTGCAGACGCTAGACCCAACACATTATCCTGATACTGGCAAATTGGCCATTTCGTCTTGGTTTGGACCTGCTGTTTTTGGAGGATTTGAGATGGGCACGTTGCAATTTTTGGAGCGAGCAGGATGGTGGTTACACTTGATGGTTGTATTTGGATTTATAGTCTATCTACCCTACTCCAAGCATTTGCACATCTTTTTAGCCTTCCCAAATGTCTATTTTAGCAAATTAACGTCTCGTGGCAAGATGGAAAATATGCCAGAAATCATGAATGAAGTGAAGTCGATGTTGGGAATAGAAAGCGATGTACCACCGAGTGCGGATGGTGAGTTGCCAGAATTCGGTGCCAAGGATGTCTTTGATCTCAGTTGGACGAATGTAATGAATGCCTACACCTGTACAGAATGTGGACGCTGCTCAGCCGTATGTCCTGCCAATCTAACTGGCAAAAAACTCTCTCCACGTAAAATCATGATGGACATCAGAGACAGAGCCACTGAAATAGGCAATAACATAGCATCGGGCGACCTGAAATATGCCAAATCTAAAGACAATTCTGAAGTAAAAACACTGACAGTAGACAATTATGATGATGGAAAATCATTATTTGATTACATCACTAGAGAAGAACTACATGCCTGTACCACTTGTAATGCGTGTGTAGAAGCATGTCCAGTCATGATCGACCCACTAGAGCCAATACTCAAAATGCGCAGGTATGAAATACTTACAGAGTCGGCAGGACCAGCAGATTGGACACCGATGTTTACCGCGATGGAAAATGGTGGTTGCGTGTGGCAGATGCCGGTGGAGCGGGAAGCTTGGAGGGAGGAAGTGTAGTTAAATAAGCGTAATAAATCTAAGTATTCTATAATTCAAAAAATTGAATAAATGAAAAAGTTCCTTCTTCTTGTGCTTATGTCAATTTTAACATTCAGTAGTTGTCAAAAAAAAGATATTGATTGTCTTACCGTACTTATAAATGATTTTGAAAAGTATAAAAGCTGTTCAGAATCAAAAGTGGACGAGTTTGATTTTAATGGAGAAAAAGTATACTTATTTGATAATAGTTTTTGTTGCTGCGATTACACTTCTGATGTATATGATAGTGAGTGTAAACTTTTAGGCTTCATAGGAGGTATTTCAGGCAATTCTATAATTGAAGGCGAAGATTTTACATCTGCTAAATATGTAAAGACAATATGGAATAAGTAAAAGCACTAAAAATGATTATAAAAAACAAATCTAATTTTCTTTTATAAAATCACGATCATATGACCATAAAAACAATGGCCGAAAAAACGGCATCAGGGATAGAAGTAGAAGTATTATTTTGGGTAGGATGCGCAGGTAGTTTTGATGCTCGAGCACAACGAGTGACCAAAGCTTTTTCGCAATTATTGGATAAAGCAGGAGTTTCATTTGCAATATTGGGAAATGAAGAAGCTTGTACAGGCGACCCTGCGAGACGAGCAGGAAATGAATTTATTTTCCAAATGCTGGCACTACAAAACATTCAGACACTCAATATGTATGGTGTAAAAAAGATCGTCACGGCTTGTCCTCATTGTTTCAACACGCTCAAAAATGAGTATCCAGAACTCGGTGGTAATTATGAAGTCGTTCATCACACTCAATTTCTTCAAGAACTTCTGAATACTGGAAAACTAAAAGTAGAAGGCGGTTCATTCAAAGGTAAAAAAATCACCTATCACGATTCTTGTTACATCGGTAGAATAAACGGTATCTATGAAGCTCCAAGACAGGTGTTAGAGCATCTGGAAGGTGATCTTGTCGAAATGAAAAGATGTAAGACTACAGGTCTTTGTTGTGGCGCAGGTGGTGCTCAAATGTTTAAAGAAGATGAAGCAGGAGACAAACGTATCAACATTGAAAGAGCAGAGGAAGCCATCTCAACGAATGCCTCTATCGTGGCAGCAAACTGTCCGTTTTGCATTACGATGATCACTGATGGTATGAAAGCTAAAGACAAGCAAGATGATGTCATGGTGATGGATATATCTGAGATGATATTACAAGGAGTAAAGTAGAAAAATCTTACATGAATTAATAAAATATGACTTACCAAGAAAAGGTTGCTAAAGCTGAAGAATGTTTTG
>DAOLFJ010000079.1:2442-16539 GCA_035326365.1 Saprospiraceae bacterium
AATTAATAAAATATGACTTACCAAGAAAAGGTTGCTAAAGCTGAAGAATGTTTTGAACTGATATTATCCGGAAAATCATTTGTTAATATAACAGAAAAACTGACATCGGAAGGATTTTACCAATACGATATTTCCAAAATCATGGTTTCTTTAACTCAAATGCTGGATCAAAAATTTGGAAAAGATATTACCAGCGACATTCATCACTCTACATATGCAGATAGCTTCAAATATGGCATTCACAATGAAGTTTATCAAGAGATTAAAAATAATCAAATTAAAAAGATAAGAGACGGAATCACATATAAAATATCGAGATTAGTTGGCACCACAAAAAATGACAATGATATTTTAACAGCTGTAAGTAGTTCTTTTTTCACGGATGCAGAAGTATTAGATAAAATTAAACGAGCTAGAGAGAAGCATGTTGCCCCACCTTCTGATGGGATAAATAGCACTGGAAATGCAAGTATAATTGGCGGACTTTTAATAACGGCAGTTTTTTTAATAGGTGGACGTATATCATTATGGGGCATTATTTTAGTAGGTCATGGAATATATAAAAAGCTTAATAAATCAAATAATGACAATAATTATACTAGAGAACTAGATGAAATAGGAAAAGAATAACTATTATTGCTATAAATTTAAAAAATAAATAAAACCAACAAATTATGTACAAAATCAATGTAATTTTCGTTTTCATTCTTACTGCCGCACTATTATCTTGTGGATCAGATAAAAGGACAGTAATAATCGATAACCCTACACCTAAAGGTTTAAATATAAAATTTAAAAATGGGTACACCACTTCTGTGGAAGCATGGGGACAAGAAAAAATCATCTTCTCCAATGATAGTGCAACTGTCTATATAGCAGATACTTTGGTAGGTGATTTTATATTAGGAAAGGAAGATGAATATATCCTAAACCCAACTAGACAATACTATTACATTGAAGAAGTAGCGTATGGCTCAGACTTAAGAGATGCCCAAAGTTTAGTTCCAGAAAAACTCAGGCAAATAGATACTTCAGCAATAAAAATGAACATAATCATGGTAGATACTTTAATGTATATGGGGTATGTCAGAAAAACTAATGACTTACTTATACCAAGAAAATGGGATTATAGCGTTTTAGAACAATTACCTGCCCAAATCGAATTGCCAGCAAATTCAGCAGGTGCCACTAAAAGAAAAATCTTTCGTGAGTATGAATTTATAAGATTTAATGACTTAATAAATCTTAATAAAAATTTGGGGAAAGATGATGAAAAGGAAGAAGAAGCAGTTGAAATAATGCAGGAATCAAATTAGTAAAAAATGATTTAGATAAAATAAGTCTATTCCGAAAAGGCATTAATAACGATCATCGTTGACCATCTTTTTTGGTTTAAAACAGATGGCTATTAATCCATAAATCATTTCGGAATAGACTCAATTTTTAAACTTTCCAAATTGACAACTTCAAATTAAGATTACAATTCGTAATTTGGTTTGATAGAATGCATATGATCTGACCCATCATAAAACTTACGAATAATCTCAACGACTTCATTTGGGTCATCGACGATTGGAATCAAATCTATATCTTTTTCAGAAATATTACCGAATTGTTTTAGCATGACATCTATGATCCATTGCTTGAGCCCTCCCCAATATTCGGTACCAACTAATACGACAGGAACAGGAGATATCTTGTTAGTTTGGATGAGTGTGAGCACTTCAAATAATTCATCTAGCGTACCAAATCCACCTGGACAAACTACAAATGCTTGTGCATACTTTACAAACATGACCTTCCTTACAAAAAAGTAACGATGATGTAGTGTGTTTTTTGCTTCTATATATGGATTATTAAACTGTTCAAATGGCAAGTCAATATTAAGTCCAACTGACAGTCCACCTTGTAGATAAGCTCCTTTATTTGCAGCTTCCATGATACCTGGTCCACCACCGGTGATGACACCAAATCCTTCATCTATAAATTTAGCAGCAATATCTGTAGCCAATTGATAATACTTGTCATCTGGCTTGGTACGTGCAGACCCGAATATGGAGATGCACGGAGCAAGACGGTTCATTATTTCAAAGCCATCAACAAATTCGGCAATAACTTTAAACATTGTCCAAGAGTTTTCACCCTTGATTTCACTCCATTTTTGCATATTCTTATGCTCGTGTCCACTTTGTCCTTTAGATTGATCGCTCATAATCTTACATTTTATTTGTGAAAAAAATACCTGCCTATGTGGTTACAAGGCAGGCATTTACTTTAATTTATCAATATTGAAAAGGAAATTTATACCAATTCTCCTTTATATTTTTCGTATTCTGCTTTCAAATACTTACTAAAAGAATTGAAATCATCAAACTGATCAAATAATGCTTGCATAGCATTGCTAGAGTGTGCCGCACTATGGACAAAATTTTCCACATCTTTACCAGAAATAGATGTCCCTGAAAGTATAATAAGCCTTTCTACAACATTGCGAAGCTCGCGGATGTTTCCAGTCCAATTTACTTTTTGCAATAATTTAATTGCTGCAGGCTCTATCTTTTTGTGGGGAATATTATACTCATCACAAACTACACCAATAAAATGCTCTACTAAATCAGGAATATCTTCAGTTCTTTCGTTTAATGAAGGCACCTTGATAATAATGACTGCCAATCTATGATACAAATCTTCTCTGAAATTACCTTTGGCAATCTCTGCTCGTAAATCTTTATTAGTCGCTGCGATGACTCTCACATCTACTGAAAGATCCTTCTCGCCACCTACTCTTGTGATTTTATTTTCTTGTAACGCACGCAAAACCTTAGCTTGTGCAGACAAACTCATATCTCCAATTTCATCTAGAAATAGCGTCCCACCATGAGCTTGCTCAAATTTGCCCAATCGTTGTTTAATCGCTGAAGTAAAAGACCCTTTTTCGTGGCCGAACAGTTCACTTTCTATCAGTTCAGAAGGAATAGCCGCGCAATTAACTTCCACAATGGGATAATCCTTCCGTTTACTATATTGATGTATCCATCTGGCTACCAACTCTTTACCTGTACCATTCTGACCATTCACTAGAACTCTGGCATCCGTAGGTGCTACCTTTTCTATAGTTGATTTGATCAAAGATATACCAACAGAATCGCCAATGATTTCTTGCACTTTTGCACCACCAACTTTTCTTTGTAATACTTTTTTTTCCGTAATAAGAGATGACTTATCTAGAGCATTACGCAAGGTTATTAAAAGTCTGTTAAGATCTGGTGGCTTCTGAATAAAATCAAAAGCTCCTTTTTTGACAGCTTCTACTGCTGTGTCAATATTACCGTGACCTGAGATCATTACAACAGGGGTATCAGGCGAGATATTTTGAATTTTCTCAATGGCTTCCATTCCATCCATTCTTGGCATTTTCACATCAAGAATGATAACATCATACTGATTTTGTTTGATTTTCACGATACAATCTAAACCATCTGATGCTTCGTCTATCTCATACTTCTCGAATTCAAGTATATCTCTAAGGGTCTTTCTGATGCTCTTATCATCATCTACAATAAGAATCTTTGCCATAATATTTTGTTTAATAACTCATTTTAATTTAAAAGGAAGCACAGCGAAAACATTTTGTTTTCATTTTAAAGCGTAAATATACATACGATATTTATTATATAGGTAATATATACCATATCAATTTTATAAATATTAAATTTTATTGTAATTTGTAATTAAGTATTAGGTCGAAATATTAACTTTGTGTTTTGAACTATTTATTTTCTTTTTGGACAATAAAATATTCCGAAGAACCTTTATTTTGCCTTTCAATATTTAACAAAATCAAATATTCAAATCCATGTCAAGAATAAATTTAGCCATTTTAATAGGAGGAAAATCTACAGAGCATGAAATCTCACTGAGATCAGGACGAAGCATTATCCAAACACTAAATAAAGAAAAATATAACATTTCAATTATAGGAATTGACAAGAATGGTAAGTGGTTTTTATACGAAAGTGAAGATTTTCTTGACCATGCAGATGATAATAAGAATATACGTCTTAAGCCATCAAGCAATCAAGTTTATCTTGATACAGATGGAATAAATACTTATCTACATGCAAAAGAAAGCAATAAATCTCTGTACCAAATTGATGTAGTTTTTCCTGCACTCCACGGGGCCTATGGCGAAGATGGCGTTGTCCAAGGTTTTTTCAGATCAGTAAACGTGGCTTTCGTAGGTGTTGATTTATTAGCATCAGCAGTGGGCATGGATAAGGATATTGCTAAAAGATTGTGGAGAGATGCTGGAATTCCAATCGCTAAATTTGTTATCGTAACATCTTCAAATAAATCAGAAGTTACTTACGACGATTTGGCAAATGAGCTAGGAAATGTCATGTTTGTAAAACCCGCAAATGCTGGTTCATCCGTTGGTGTGCACAAGGTGACTAACGCGAATGAGTTTGTTGCTGCCATTGAAGATGCATTAAAGTATGATAGGAAGCTATTGGTAGAAGAAGCTGTAATTGGCATCGAAGTAGAATGCGCCATTCTCGGTAATAGTAACCCTAAAGCTTCAGTAATTGGCGGTATAGTGCCTACTGATAAGTTTTATTCTTATGATGCTAAATATATTAGTACCACAGGAGCAAAATTGATGTTACCCGTGCCTATGGAAGAAAAACTAAGTGCATATATTCAAGAAACAGCCATAAAAGCTTACAAATGCATCGGTGCTGAAGGACTGTCTAGGGTTGATTTTTTTCTCAAAGAAGATAATACGATTATTCTGAATGAAATAAATACATTGCCTGGTTTCACTAATATAAGCATGTATCCAAAACTGTGGGAAGCAAGTGGCATCCTTTACAGTGAATTATTAGATAAACTTATAAATTTGGGTATTGAAAGACATCAAGAAATCAAAAACCTAAAAACGGTATGGTAAAATAGAAAGCTTGTATATTTTATTCGAATTGAATATCATAATAAACATCATAAAGTGGAATATCAATACCTACAGATGCTATTTGAAGCACGTCAGCTATGTCTTTGTATTCTTTTTTCTGCCAAGTATTTTCTGCAATTTTAAGCCACTTTTCCACACCAACATTTGATTGGGAGATGATAATATATTCCATGAATGAAGGAATATTTTGGTAAAGTCCAAATTTCTCAAACAAATCTGTTGCCATAGTTCTAGGTGATAAAACCTCTACAATTACCAATGGGTTGGTGATTGTATCTTTTCTATTTTTATAAAATTCTGGTTGTCCACTTATTACTAATGCATCGGGATATAAAACAGATTTAGTTTGGGGTATCCATATTTTTTGATCGCTGTTATAAACTTTGAATGTCTTTTTGTCATTTTTAATCCCAACTATAAATGCACTTGTTATTTGAGCTGCAATTTGATTGTGGTTAGCTGTTGCTCCTGCCATTTTTACAATTTTTCCGTCATAGAATTCATTTTTGTTCTTCGATCTGTCTTCACGTTGAAAATAAACATCTAGAGCATAACTCTTCTGAGTTGCTCGCTTTTTATACTTTTCTGAGTATTTTGATGGTGTCGAAATGGTATTACTTGTCATACTTTCAGCTTTATCTAAAACAAAAATAAGGCTTTTTTGATTATAAAATTGAAAAATATAAATCTATTTATTCAAAACTAAACAATTAATAATCGAATAAAATATCTTCCCCTCCACTTTTTATCAAAATTTGTGGAAGATCGGATGACGCTACCCTACCAATGATTTTAGCATCAATATTGAACGATTGAGATATTTTGATGATTTCTTCTGCCACACTTAAGTCTGGTATATAACACTCTAATCTATGGCCCATATTAAATACTTGGTACATCTCACGCAAGCTAAGACCTGATTCTTCTCTGATTAAATTAAACAAAGGTGGTATTTCAAACATATTGTCTTTGACTATTCTAATGTTTTTGTCGATAAACTTGCTTACTTTTGTTTGGCCTCCACCACTACAGTGAATAATGCCATTTATTTGTGTTCGAAATTTATCTACAATTGGTTTTAATACTGGTAAATATGTCCTAGTTGGAGATAAAACTAGCTTCCCAATATTAACATGTTCTTCCCCGATTTGTATCGTATCTGTCAATTCTTTACTACCTGAATACACAACATCTAGCGGGATGAAATTATTGAAAGATTCTGGGTATCTACTGGCATAAGCTTTATTGAATACGTCATGACGGGAAGATGTAAGACCATTACTTCCCATTCCACCATTATAATAATCCTCATAGGTAGCCTGCCCCGATGAGCTAAACCCAACAATAAAATCACCTGGTTGAATATTAATGTCAATGACTTCTGATCTTTTCATCCTAGCAAATGCTGTGTAACCCACGTCGATAGTTCTCACAATATCTCCTACATCAGCTGTCTCACCACCTGCAAGTGTAATACTAATCCCATGTTTGCCAAGCTTGTCAATATATTCCTGTGCATAGTTTATAATAGTAGATATGACTTCACCCGGTATTATACTTTTATTACGCCCAATAGTGGACGAAACAACAATATTCTCAAGACATCCTACACAGCCCATATCATCAAGATTCATTGCTATGGCATCTTCTACAATACCTTTCCATACAGACAAATCGCCCGTTTCTTTCCAATAAATATAAGCCAAACTTGTTTTTGTTCCTGCTGTATCTGCATGCATGATATTACAATAATTTTCATCGCCTACTACTATATCAGGTATAATTTTGCAAAAGGCATTAGGGAAAATACCTTTATCAAGATTTTTTATTGCTGCATGCACTTCATCTTTTGATGCAGAGACGCCTCTCAAATCGTATTTTAGATTATTTGTATTCATAAATAAGCATAAATGGTCTACATATATTAAACACAAAGGTAAGATACTTAAAAAGATTCCACCATATATTAAGGTCGTATATCTCAAAAATATTGAAAAAAGAAAAAGAACAAATAATTTACGTTCAGAATTATATAAAAATATAGTCACTTACTTTACTAAAGATCATTTTATCTATTTGTCATCTAGTGCTTAAAACAAACAGTAATTTGAAAACAATCAAAATAATATTCTAAACACGGAATTAACTGAGTAATGAAATTTGTAGATTCTTGTTTGAAAGGTTTTAAAAAGATAAAAATTTTGTACTTCATATGACAAAAGTTGAAATATATGCTGATTTTAAACAATAATTTTAAACCTTATGTGTTTATTTGTGTATATTTGTGATAATTTATAGTTTCCCATCTTTGTTTTAGTTTGTTATTCAATTGTGTATCATTCAAGTTTTCAATTTATCGTGCTTTAAAAAATAGATATAAATGAAAAAATTATTTTTTGCCCTGTTTATGATCTTGTGTTTTATTCAAGTAGATGCCCAATATTCTAAAAAACAAAAAGAGAAATTTGGCTCAAAATATGGTATCAAGCTTGTAGGCGGCGCAATATTAGCTAGATCAGAATTGACTGAAGTAGGTAATAAAGCAGATAATTATGTTATACACCAAATCCAACTCAACCGTACTCTTCCACAAATATCATTCGGTCTATTCGGGCAGAAAAAGTTTGGTTGGCTATATGCAGAAGGGAGTGTTTTGTACTCAAGTTATGGGATGGTTTTCGATGTTACATCATTTGTAACCGAAGAAGGTCCATCTTTTCAACTAACTGAAAAATTTGGATATGTAGATTTACAAGTTATGGGTGGACTTACAAGCCATGGCTTCAGAATATCTGTTGGACCTGTGATGCATATTTTAGCAAATCACAATTCTGAATTAGCAAATTTAGAGAACTACAATCAAAATCTAAGAAAAACGAGTTATGGATTTAGTGGCGCATTAGGATACGACATTGGCAGATTTTGTTTTGACTTAAAGTATGACAAAGCTTTCAGGACCGTGGGCGATCATATATATTATGGTGACAAAAAATCTTTATTCCTAGAAACGCCAGATGCTCTATCTCTTTCTGTAGCCTTTGCAATTATAAAATAGACATAACTTAACAGTAATTTCTTTTACTAACTATCACCTGATTTTCTAAATTAAATTTTCAACTCTACCAAGAATTGGGGCAGAGACGGAATATTATTTTGTCCAATACCTTACACTTCGATTCATTTTCGAATGAATTAACAATCATTTTAAATTTCATGTTATCAGAATATAATTTCGTTAACAAACTTTTATTTTAATATTCTTAAAATAATATACTACAACTATACAATAAACAGAAATAATAAGCGTTTATCATTTAAAGTCAACATTAAATTTTTATACATTATTGGCATATTATTTTCGATATCTAAAGTGTATTTACAATTTTATAACATCTGAGTAAAAATTTAAACATCAAACTCAGATATAACCTTTAAATCTTATTTAAAATGAAAAATCTTTTTTTGCCATTTTTGGTATGTTTTATCAGCCTACAGTCGTTTGCTCAAGTAACAGTTTTAGAGCCATTAAAATCTGCGCCTAGATTTGGTGTAAAATTCGGAACAAGTCTAATGTTAGGACACTCAGAAATAACGTATGCTGGAAACAGCAAGAATGAAGCTATTTATGAAGTAAAAACAAATAATCTAACACAACAGTATTCTTTCGGTTTATTCGGTCAAAAGAAATTTGGTTGGTTATTTGTAGAAGGAAATGCGTTATACTCAACTTATGGCGTAGATTATGATGTAAAGTCATATACCAATAATGATACGCCAGTGTCAAAAATGCAAGAAAAATTTGGTTATGTGGATATCCAAGTTATGGCAGGATTAACACATAGTGGTTTTCGATTAGGAGTAGGTCCTGTCGCTCATATCCTAGCTCAGCATACGTCTGATATGACAAAGATGGATAGTTATAATGAGAAAATGCGTGCCATTAGCTATGGTTTTAGTGGATCAATAGGCTATGACATCGATAGATTTAGTTTTGATGTGAAGTACGACAAAGCATTTAGATCAGTTGGTGATCACATTTACTATGGAGATAAAAAATCTTTATTCAAAGAAACACCAGATGCTATTACTTTTTCTGTAGGTATTGCATTGATTAAATAACAAATTATATAGGAACACTTTTACACGCTTGAAAGTGTTCCTATTTTATTAGTTGTTAGGGTTAATGAAACTTGCTACCATTCTAATCTATAACTCAATACAGGCACTAAACCCAATTGTTTCTGTATTAAAGTCTTATTTAATAATGCGTCATAATATCTGAATCCATCGTTTTCACGGTTGAGTACATTTTGGATATCAAGAGACCATCTATGTGTTTTTTTGTTTCCTGACTTTTGTTTGGTATAGATAATTCTAAAATCTAATCTTTGGTAAGGACGGAAGGTTCGGTCGTAAGCAGAATTAGTAATATACAAAGTCTTTAAATCACCACTAACTGGGTTTACTGATTGTTCACGCAGTGCGCCACGAAGATGATTGGATAGACTAAAGATTAGACTTCTTTTTTTGTCATTTTTCGATACATCTAGGGTGTAACTCGCATTGACATTACTCGTGTACCCAAAATTGTACCTACCATCATAACTCAAATCAGCATCATCATTCAGCTTGTATTTACTATCAAAAACACTAACATTCACACCATAATTCAATGCGTTTCCCCTTATAAAGGAGGTATTTTCGACATACAATTCACTACCATACACACGTGCACCTGATGTGCCATTAGGAATAATATTTAACAGTCCAAATAGCTGATCATATCCCAAATTCCCACCATTAAAAGGTGTAAAATGTCCTACAAACCCTCTAATATCCTGTCTAAAAGTCGAAATATCCCAAAATTGATGCAAAAATACAGCACCACGAAGCTGAAGATAATTATTTGTGTATTGGATACCAGTTTGTAGATTATGTGCTTTGATTCTTTTCCTATCGTAGGTCTGTTCGCTAAAACTTCCTCCAGTAAAATCTTGAAAAGATGATAACCTATAGTCCAAATTTACTGATGTATAATTTGTTAACTTGTATTTTGCGCCGATAGATGGTTCGATAGTGATTTCCTTCGTTCTATCATCATACATACTACCCAATCCTACATGATATTGAAAAGCGTTGTATAGGTTGCTTTTGTATTGTAGATATGGGTAAATGCTTAAAACAGGTTTATCTATAGTATTGACAATACGACCATCTTCTTTCAGATTTGTACGCAATCCGAGTGTCACTTTGGCTCCTGAGTAATCCAAAACATATTGATTATGCCATGAAAGGAGTCGCTCCCTGACTTTTTGATCAGTTGCCAGAAATAGCCTTAGACTATCCACATAAAAATCATTGGTAAACTCTTCACGACTATCGTTTCTACCAGAAGATACTAATGTACTTTGAAAATATCTCTTTGCTTTTTCGTAAGTATATTGTACACCAGCCATGACCATCTCACTTTTGTAGGTGATATTTTGAATATCTTTAAACCTAGTCAGGGTATCTCCCCTACTCACTGCCGAAAAAATATTGCTACTATTGCCAAGTGTCGCAAAAATCTTAAGACTTTGATGGTCATTTTTGATCAAATCTGCATACAAACTCAGATCCTGATATCCTATCTTTTCATTTCCAAAATTAACACCCAATTTATCTAGTAATCCTACAAAACTATACCGATAGGAAGCATAAACATTTTTGTTACCACGACCCAGACCAAGTCCAGCTTCCAGTCCGATGAGATTGATATCCACAAAAGGTCTGATTTTAGGCGCCATTTTCATATTAGACACACCCGACATGACATCTGCGTAAGACACATCCGCAGGATTGGCTTCGAAGTGATAATAATCGAGCACCGATCCGCTAAGTGCATTTACACCACCCGCATTTCCGGTGGCCAGATCATTGGCAGTGCCTGCATTGGATAGGTGATTGGGATTGACGATGTCTGCACCGAAGAGTTGCCATCGAGCAGATTCTGGCGGCATACCACGGAAGATGATGGCATTTGCCCCATCATTGGGTGTAGAGAATCCCGGGTATTTGATCAGGATACGTGCCGGATCTTGAAAGGATGCAGGCATGACTTTATATTGATTTTGGGTCATGGTGAGATCGCCGGATTGGTATGGTTTTTCGGTGATGGCGATGCCTGGAACAAGCACTCCAATCATTGAATCTATTGTGTTTATTTTAAATATACTTGAGTCACTTTTAACTTGACCCAAACCATTGTTTAGATTTGTAATCGCAAAAATTACTAATACAAAAAACCTTATTTTATTTAAAATATTCATATTAATACTGAATTAAACTGACTACATAAAAAACTAACATCGATAACACAATGGCAATCCCAAAACTCAAAAGCGTACCTAAAAGTATGTATTCCGTCAGTTTACGATCTTTTGACTCCTTCAGATCACCGAATCTAAATACTGATTTTGCCGCCAAAAGGAAACCTACTGCTTCCCAACGATTCGCTAAGATAAACGCAAAAACAAATGATCGCTCCAAGATACCAATATATTTACCTGCATTGAGCAAAGAATCGTCATCCGCTTCTCCTATGAGATCTGACCAAGGCATCAAGGTCTTTTGGATGATGATAGACATTGGAAGTGTCAAAATCACATATCCTGTTACAAAAATGATGTTTTTGCTTTGGAGCAATGCCGCAATATCTATAATTATATAACCATTTTGATAAATGTTAGCTATCAATATTATGGAAACTAAGTGTAGCAGTTGATCTATAAAAAACCATTTTCGCTTAGTATTTTCCTTCTGAAATACCAGTTTTAGCCAATCTATACCAAAATGAACGATAGCCAAAGCCAAGGCTATCTTCCACGCTGACCATTCCCATAGTAATACCCACACCAAAGCGCCATGAATAGCAGCATGAATATATAAATAAAGACTTTTGTGCTTTTTCTGCTCCTTATCCTGCACCCACGATGATGGTTGCAAATAAAAATCGCCAATAAAATGCGCCAAAATCATTTTGGTAATCAATAGTATCATGTCAAAGATTTTATTTTCTTGACAAACATACTATTCAACTCCATCAAAACTTCAAAATTTGCTCTTTTTAATCTTTGGGATATGGCGGCTTGTGCCATTCCTGCCATCTTAGCAATCTCTTCTTGAGATATAGACATATTCTCTAAATTAAGAGATACTATTTCTGCTGATGCGACGCTCCATCTATCCATAAATCCTGTTAATGCGAGCTTTATGTATAGATTCAACTCTTGATCTATTTCTTGATTTCCTGAATTGACAAACATGGTAGTTTTATTTTTTCTCAAATCATCAAATGTACGACCTGATCTAACAAATGCGGTTCCATTTGACTCCAAAATATTTTTACTCCCAACAATTTCATCACCTAAACCTATGCTCAACCTTACATCTAGCTCCTTGAATTGTTTCATTTTAGCCTTAATCTGTATAGCTACGATGAAAGCTTCTTCAACATTTCCTACACGCAACTGAAATTCATCACCTCTATAAATAGCCCAATCCCTAGGTGATTTACCAAAAGTATTGAAATATTCCTTCAAGACTGAAAGCCACTTCTTAGCATCAACTTTTTCAGAATTTATAACATCGCCTGTAATTATTGCCACCATATCGCAAAAAAATTAAACCACAAATATAAGCGATTTTGCTTATATTCCAAATTATAAGCAAATTTGCTTATATTTCAAATTATAAGCGATTTTGCTTATATTTTTTTAATCTTAACATGTAATTAAATTTGGGATATCTTTATTAGCACATTCGCTAATATTTTCATTTATTAGCTATTTTGCTAATATTTTTATAATTATAAGCTAATGTGCATACCACCACTCACAACCCCAAAATCTTCCTCAAAAACCCTTCATCCACTTCAGCACCTGCAAAATCATCAAATGCTTTTTCGGTTACTTCTATGATGTGGCTTTGGATAAATGGTGCGCCTTCTCTTGCTCCTTGGGCAGCGGACTTGATACAACATTCCCACTCCATCACAGCCCAACCATCATATCCATATTGAGATAATTTACTAAAAATACCTTTGAAGTCAACCTGACCATCGCCTGGAGATCTGAAGCGCCCTGCCCTATCCTTCCAGTCTGCATATCCGCCATAGACGCCACACTTACCTGTCGCATTAAACTCAGCATCTTTGACATGGAAGGCACGGATGCGCTCGTGGTAAAAATCTATATATTGTAGATAGTCCAATTGTTGCAAGACAAAATGACTCGGATCGAATAAGAGACAAGCTCTCTGGTGATTATTAACTTTTTCTAGGAAACGCTCATAGCTGAGACCGTCATGCAAGTCTTCACCCGGATGTACTTCATAACATAGATCTACACCACACTCATCAAAATGGTTTAAAATAGGCAACCATCTGTCCGCCAACTCCTGAAAACCAAGATCTACCAAACCCGGTGGACGCTGTGGCCAAGGATTCATCGTATGCCAAAGCAAGGCACCAGAAAATGTAGCGTGAGATTTTAGTCCTAATCTTTGACTTGCTTTGCCGGCATTTCTGACTTGTTTTTTGGCCCATTCTGTTCGTTCTTGCGGTTTGCCTTTCAGTTCGTCAGGTGCAAAATTATCAAACATCAGATCATAAGCCGGATGCACAGCGACCAGCTGACCTTGTAAGTGCGTGCTGAGTTCCGTGATTTCGAGCCCATAACTATTGATTTTGCCTTTGAGTTCGTCGCAGTATGTTTGACTTTCAGTAGCAAGATCGAGGTTTATGAGTCTTTTATCCCATGTAGGAATTTGAACACCTTTGTACCCGAGCAATGCCACCCATTGACAAATAGATTCTAATGAATTATAAGGTGCTTCGTCACCCATAAACTGTGCGAGAAATATACCAGGTCCTTTTATTGTTTTCATAAACTAAGGTTAAGATTGAGTTTAAGGTTAAGATTGAGTTTAAGGTTAAGGTTGAGTTTAAGGTTAAGGTTGAGTTTAAGGTTGAGATTTAGATTAAGGCTAAGATTAAGGTTAGATTTAGGCTGAGATTTAGGTTAAAACATTAAACTGTCAGTGCCTGAAATATGTTGACCGCAAAAAAGTTTAAAAAGTTTAAAATA
>DAOLFJ010000446.1:0-3098 GCA_035326365.1 Saprospiraceae bacterium
ATTTTATTGGACTTTTGACTTTCATGACGAAGTTCTAATAACTTATTTGGGTTTACAAAAAGTAGTGTCACGGTGCTTTTTTTGTATTTTATATTAAATAATTATGCCATTAAAATTATACAAGCTACATTCGTAAAAATTTATTCATAATGTATAAAAGTTTAAAGTTATTAACTTTTGGAGTTTTACTGTTTTTAGCTAGTTGTAAGCAAGATGATAAAGCGGATTTAATTATCATAAACGCCAATATTTATGCTGTTGATACAGTATATACTGGAGCGACTGCCATTGCAGTTAAAGATGGATTAATCTTTCAAATAGGAAGCGATGAAGATATCAAACTACTAGCAAGTGAAGATACAAAAACTATAGATGCTCAAGGACAATTCATGATGCCTGGATTCATAGAAGGCCATGGCCATTATTCGGGACTTGGATATTCATTGATCAATTTAAATTTTCTGACTGCAAAAAGCTGGGAAGATATCGTTGCATCCGTAGCAAAACGAGCCCAAGAAGTTAAATCTGGTGATTGGATTATAGGTCGTGGATGGCATCAAGAAAAATGGGATAGTATTCCCAAACAAAATGTGTACAAATATCCTTTTCATCATTCATTAAGTGAGGTATCGCCTGATAATCCTGTGATTCTTTATCATGCATCAGGACACTCGCTGTACGCAAATAAAAAGGCGATGGATTTGGTGGGCATTTCAAAGGAAACAGCAAATCCCCTTGGTGGAGAGATAGTCAGAAACTCAGATGGTGAAGCTATCGGCGTTTTCGAAGAGAGAGCTATGTCATTATTTGCGGATAAGTATGATGCTTACATGGCATCATTGGATCAAAAACAATTAGACTCCATATGGCATGAAGCTATTAGACTAGCAGAACAAGAATGTCTAAAAAAAGGAATCACTTCTTTTCAAGATGCTGGCAGTAAATTTGATGAACTCGAAAAATACGAAAAGTTAGCTGTCGAAAATAAGATGCAAGTTCGTCTTTGGGCGATGGCAAGACATCCTGCTGAAGAGTTAGAAGGTCAAGTGTCAAAATATAAAAAAGTTAATATAGGCAATCGTTTTTATACTTGTAATGCCATAAAGTCTGAGGTAGATGGAGCGCTAGGTGCTTTTGGGGCTTGGTTACTCGAGTCTTATAGCGACAAGCCTGGTTTCAAAGGTCAAAATACGACTGATATTTATGATGTTAAAAAAATAGCGGATATGGCCATCGCAAATGATATGCAGTTTTGTGTACATGCCATAGGTGACAGAGCGAATAGGGTAGTCCTAGATATATACGAAGGTGTCATGGCCCAACATCCTGATAAAAAAGACTTAAGATGGCGGATAGAACATGCTCAACATCTCAATCCTGCTGATATCCCGAGATTTGCGAAAAGTAAAATTATTGCTTCCATGCAAGGTATTCATTGTACATCAGATGCTCCATTTGTTGTGAAAAGACTTGGAACAGAACGTGCCCAACTAGGCGCATATGCTTGGAGATCATTGCTAGATAATGGCGTCGTCGTAGCAAATGGGACAGATGCGCCTGTAGAAGATGTGGACCCAATAAAGAGTTTTTACGCTTCCGTTACAAGGAAAAGAGAAGACACAGGTTTGGAGTTTTTTACAGAACAAAAAATGACTAGGGCAGAAGCAGTGTATTCTTATACTTTAGGCAATGCCTTTGCTGCTTTTGAAGATGGTTTTAAGGGATCTATCAGACCAGGTAAGGTGGCGGATTTTGTCATTTTGTCTAATGATTTGATTAAATGTTCAGATGATGAGATCCTGCAAACGAAAGTACTTTATACCATTACAGATGGTAAAATAAGATATTCAAAAAATTAAATTCAACACCTATTTATGAAGTTCATTTACACATTTATTATCGTCTTTTATGCTTTTGTTTTAGTTGCTCAGCGACCTAGTACGGTTGTTTGCGGGTATGATATGGTCTTAGATATCAATGAAAAAAAATACCCTGGCTATCTATCAATTTTAAATCAATCTTTTGAAGAAGCACAACGGTATTCGCAAAATGCGACTCTAAGAAATGAAATATTTAGAATACCTGTCGTCATCCATATTGTGTGGAGGAATGAAGAAGAAAACCTTGCTGACTCGATCATTCAGTCACAGATACAAGTACTCAATGATGCATTCAGGTTGCAAAATAGTAATCGTGATGAGATTAGAGATATATTTAAAGATGTACAGGGTGACGCAGAAATTGAATTTTATCTTAAGGATGTAAAAAGGGTCAAAACCAATGTGAATTTTAGTGTTTCTTTATTCGGTCTTCCTGATGAGGTAAAACAACAAAATGATGGTGGCAGTGATGCTGTTGACACAGAAAAACATCTGAATATTTGGGTTTGTAAAATTCAACCTATACCTTTTATAGGAGGCCAAGTTCTTGGTTATGCGTATCCACCTTTAGGTTTAGCAAATTGGCCTGATGGTGCCGCAGCACCTTCCAAAGAATTAGAAGGAGTAGTAATAGATTTCAGGGTTTTCGGTAGTAACAATCCAAACAAACTCACAGTGCAAGGTTTTACCCACGAAGCGCTAGGTCGAACAACAGTACATGAAGTAGGTCATTATCTAGGTCTAAGGCATATTTGGGGCGATGGTGGTGGATTATTCGGTGGTGATAGTTGTGGCGAAGATGATGGTATAGCAGATACCCCGAACCAAGGTGCCCAATCGGGAACAGAATGTGATCCTACGCTCAATACCTGTGACGATGCTGAAGGGATAGATTTGCCAGATATGTTTGAAAACTATATGGATTATTCTGGCGAAGCTTGTCAGAATACCTTTACAAAAGGGCAAATTGGTCACATGAGATCCGTATTGATGAATCAAAGGAAGCTATTGGTTAATTCAAAAGATGTCTCAATCAATTCAGATCAAATAATCATATTCCCCAATCCTGTTTCTGATAAACTTACCGTAAATATATCTGATATGGAGGGAGAAGTAACATTGGAAATTAGAGATATGTCCGGCAGCTTGATAAGTACAAACATTGTTACCAATCAAATAACTGAATTTGATGTTTCCAGTATTAGTGCAGGAATGTAT
>DAOLFJ010000447.1:0-3094 GCA_035326365.1 Saprospiraceae bacterium
CAGAACCATAACCTATTGATTAGCAACTAAGAAAATTTTTAAACATACTCTTAAACTGTTATTTACCCCAAGTTTTCAGTTACTCTATTTTAAGAGAATGCACTATTTTTTAAAATGGATCTGAAAGCCTACATTAAATGAAAGTATTCCTGAATCGCTGAAAGAGTATAAGTCCGAACTTTTTGAAAATTCATACTTAGTATAATTGCCACTAAACTCAAGCGCAATACTACTATTCAAAAACACAGCATAACCAACTCCTAAAGAATATCCATTTTCTGACTCTGAACTATTTCCATCACCTACTCTAATATAATTGTATCCACCTTGTGCAAAAATACTTCCCTTTTCGCTTGTCAAAAAATAGCCTCTTAAATATGGTCCTACCCCTAAAATGTTGGAGCCATCACTATTAATATAATTGGCATTCAATCCGACTACAAACTTATTTGCAACAAAGTAACCTATGTTGGGATTAATATTTATTAATGACTCATCATCAACGGATAAATAAGACGCACTACCTCCTAAAAGCACAGTGCCTTTTTCAGTTTGGGAAAATCCATAATTGGCTAAAATAAAAAATGAAAGTAATAATGTAATTGTGAAATTCTTCATTTTGTGAATTTTAAAAATAAATTAATAATAATATTCAAGAACGCAACAAAACTAAGCAAAAAATTTTGTTACCAAAACTTTTTGCAATAAATAAAAAATGGCCATCAATTATGCAATTCACAAAAGTTTCAAAAAAATGACTGTGTTTGATGAAAAAGAAAATGGCCTGATGAAATTAATCATCAGACCATCTAACATTGATTGTTTATAAGACTAAAAAGTATAAGCGTATCCTGCGGATATATTAAAACCTTGATTTTTTATATCTAAATTTACAATTGGATTCTCTAGCATGCTAGTGAATCCCAAATTATATCTACCATCCATAAATATCTTGCCATGACCAGCTTTGACTTCTCCACCGATACCTACTACACCTGAAATTTCCCATCTATCATATACATCATTGTCGAGATTGATAGGAATGTGTGGCAAGTTAAAATCAACGATAAAAGTGGCTCTAGGTCTCAATTCTGCACTTGCAGCATAAGCTACATTAGGTCCTGCAATTGCATACAATTTAGCTTGTTCACTACCAATACTATATTTAATAAGTAATGGCATTTCTATGTAATTTAATCTTGTCCTTGCCGAGCCACCTAGAGGAAGATCTATACCTAAAACACTCACATCAAATGTTTCTCTAATCTGAAATCCTTTTTGAATGAAATTTAATTCAGGGCGGAATGATATTGCTGATGTCATCGGTATCTCAGCCATTATTCCGGCAGTAAATCCAGTGTACACTTTTTGTTCGGGAGCCAAGGTTCCCAAAACACCATTTACCTTCGTATCTGCAAAATTCGCACCTATTTTTCCACCAATGGAAATTTGAGCGTTCATTTTGTATGTACATAATAAAGAAACAACAACTAGTGCTACAAATTTAATACTTCTCATGATTTAATGTTTTACGTTGTGATTTAGAAAACTTTTAAATTGATATTCTTTTATCAAAATATGCAGTTAAGACGTAAACATAAATGCCGAGATGGTTAACAAAAGTATAAAGGAATTATGTTTTTGGTTAAAGAGTGGTTAAGACTATTGCTGATACATATAGAAAAGCGCTTAGTTTAAATATAATAAACAAATATATTTACTATACTGATAATCATATCTTTTTGTGTATGGTTAGGTTGGAAAACGGCTGTTATCAATCTTATTATGGTTTTGCAGCGGACTATTGTTGTATTAAAATTGTTTAGGTTTTTGATTTTGTCCAGCCATTTCGGCGATTTCGTTTATTCTTTTTTGACGAGTTTCTTTTTGTTTTGCAGAGATTATCCAGTAAAGCATCATCTTTTTGATTGATGGACTGAGAGACTCGAAAAATGCTTTGGATCTTGGATACCTTTCGAATGCTGCTTCTAAATCAGGAGGTATGATCAATGCATCAACATCGTCGAGCATAGTCCAAGATCCGTTTTGTTTTGCAATTTCGATACATTCTAACCCAGCTTTGGTCATTAGTCCTTCAGCTATCAATCGCTCTACTTTTTCCTTATTTATTTTTGACCAAGTGCTTTTAGGTTTTCTTTTACTAAAAAATTGATGAGATTTTTCTGAATCGATAGCTATCTTCTTGCTATCAATCCAACCAAAACACAAAGCTTCATCGACAGAATCGCTCCATGAGATAGTCGGTATTCCGCACGCTTTTTTATAAAAAACTACCCAGACATTGTCGTGACGAGCATGGTTGTTTTCCAACCATACTCGCCATTCTTTTTTATTCTTTGGATAAAATATTTCTACTTCCTTTTTTGTCATTTTTTAAACGGTTTGCTTTTGCTTGGCAATATTAAAAAAATTATAGTCTGTCATCGATCCATCTGTGATACCAATATTTCTGCCTATGGTCACAATTTGCCCACGATGATAAGTACTGTGATTGAATGTGTGCTGAATATATTCGTACCTTTCCATATTAGCTTGAAACCAAGGACTGATGACTTCCACTTTTTCGCAAAGTTGATCTTCTGTTAGTAACTTTATTTCATCAGCCAAAGTTTTTGACCTTTGCACCAAACCTTCGAAGATTTCATCTTTACTCGGCGTTGGTATCGTATAGAGATTGATAAAATCAGCTTTTTTCATAATGATGGAATACCAATACTCTTCTACAGCCCAGATATGATGCAAGGATTTCAAAATAGAAGCATAACTTGAAGGAACTTCGGCATTTAACTGTTCATCTGATTTGGCCGATAACCAAGTGATAAACTGAGTGTTTGCCCATAGATTGTAATCCGCATAATTGGTCATTAACCTTTGTAAACTCATGATATTATTTTTTTAGTTGTGATGAATAAGCACAAAAGTAATATGGCCTTTTGACAGCCCTATGTCAGGGGTAAAAGAGTTTGATTAAATTTATTCTTGAATAAAGAACTTTTTGTATTGTAATTACGTTGTAATCACAATAAGATTTTTAAAGGTAAGTATGCAAATATCAATTGTTCAAATCGGGAAT
>DAOLFJ010000080.1:0-16081 GCA_035326365.1 Saprospiraceae bacterium
TGTTTAATACATGCCATAATGCCTTCATCTTCCATAGCTTTCATGTACATATATCCTTTTGCAGTCACATTTTGGGCAGACTCACCAAATGATCTGTCGTAAATTACTGGATTGGAAGGGTTATTATTAATATCTACAGATGGTGCAAAATTGATGTTTATTCCAGCTCTTTTACATTGTTTTGCGACTTCTACACCCATTTCGTAAATAAGTCTATTATCCTGAATGGCTCCTAGCATGAGTTGTTTGGGATATGATATAGTTTCCGTTGGAAATCTCATGCCTAGTCCCCATTCGCCATCGATACCCATAAAAAGGGGAATCTTTGCCTTTTGTTGATAATTATTTATTAGATTGACTTGCTCCAATGGCGAACCTTGAAAAAAACAAATTCCGCCTATGTGGTACTTTGTAATATAATCAGATATTTTTTTTTCTTCTCCTGCGTAACCTTTGGAAAATGCTCTTACCATAAAAAGTTGTCCTACTTTTTCATCTAAGGTCATGTTACTAATAGTCGCATTTACCCAAGCATCTTCTCGCTGTAAATAATGTTGTGAAAAACTGTGTGTATCCACAATCAAAATCAAAATACTAATTCCAATCCCAACCTTCAATATCCTTCTAATCATATTCTTTCTTATTGACCAATACTGCTTTATTAAGCCACAAAACTTATAAACTTTAAAAAAGCACATACTTGTCTAACGATTGTATTCCTATTTGACATATATATCAGACGATAAAAAACTGTTAAAGTCATCATTATAGGCCATTTATAGCATTATTTACCTTGATTATTCAAAATATTGGGATCTATTGCTACGGCTTGTTGGATATATTTTTCTCCATTCACCATGTCACCTGCATTTTTATAAGCGTTGCCCAAATTAAGAAAACCACCAGCACTTTTCGGGTCCAACGCCACTACTTTTTGAAAATACGTGATGGCACCTTGATGATTACCCTTTATTCCATTAGCCACACCAAGCAATCGCAAAGTCTCGGTATCATCCTGAAATATATTGTATGACTTGGTCAATAAGGCTTCAGCTTTTGCTAAATTATTTTCTACTTCACCTGCTTGTCTACCCGCATCTCGTAGTGTGATGGCTAGATTTTTATTTGCATCCACAAATTCTGGGTCGATCGCCAATGCCTTTTCGTATGCAATCACTGCATTATCATAATCTTTGAGATAATAATTAGCATTACCAGCTATGAGATAAGCATTTTTATATGTCGGATGCACTTGGACTGCTTTATTAAGATATCCAATAGCTTCTGTAAGCATTTCCCTTTTCTTTGACTCATCTTTCTCTTTAAAAGCCTCTGTCGTCAGTGCGCCACCTGCTGCATTCAGAACTTTGGCACTATTGACAGAAGTTTTTACATCTGTAGTAAATAATTTAAAATCACTCTCCCATACCATGTTACGTGTGACAGTTTTTAGCGCATAAAGGGAAAGAATAGCGCCTAAAATTACTAAAAGTGATTGTTTCCCCCATTTACTATAGACCAAAGTACTAAGATAATACCCTACCACCAATGCAAAACCTAATGAAGGCATAAACATAAAACGCTCTGACATATTCGTACCGATCGGAAATACGATATTTGAAACAATGGATAAAGTAATAATATAGTAAGCAGCTGCAAAACCAATGATACTTTTTGTTTTTAACCCACGAATAGCTACAAAAGCTATCAATCCATATACCGCAAGACTCAACCAAACACTGAGATCTCCAAAACTCATAATGTCGACATACCTTGGATAATAATCATGTGTAAGCTGATATGGAAAGACAAGTAACTGTACATATTTGCCAAGTGTAAATAAAATCGTTGCTAGTTTTTCTCCTGCATCAAAAGGTACATAACTACCATCGACCAATTTGAGATATGGATTATTCATAAGTTCCATGGGCGTACCACCGAAATCATTACCCAAAATAGCAGACCTAATCATCAAAAACAAAACAGTAGGAATCAGCAACATAGCACTAGATGACAATATTGTTTTCATACCATAATCTCTAAAATAATACAAAGCTAAAGGGACTACTGCTAGAAAAGTAATAGTATTCTCTTTGGAAAGAAAGGCAATAAAAAAACTTATACATGCATAAATCAAATACTTAGCTTGTTTGAGATCCACATATTTAAGTATGGTGTATAAAGCAACGACACTACCGAGCATACTCATGATTTCGTCCCTGCCTTTTATGTTAGCTACGACTTCTGTATGTAATGGATGCGCTGCATATATTAGAGCTGCTGCCAAAACTAGATATCTATTGCGTTCAGAATCATCTTTATGACAAATAAGTGATACTAATAACTTATAAACCATCAGACAAAGAAAACCATATAACAGAACATTAATCAGATGCCCGAGCCATGGATTTTTACCAACAAGTTGGTATTCGATAGCAAACATGGCTGGTGTGAATGGTCTATAACGTCCACCTGAAACCAGTTTTGCTTTACCTTCTTCCTTAAAGAAACCAAAAAATGTGTCTTCCGTAAACAAGCCTTTTATACCCGAAACACCTTTTGTAGTGTACATATTGTCATAAATAACGATGGCATCATCTTGCGTAAACTCATGTCCTAACGTATTTAAATATAGTGCCGCCCCAAAAATAAAAACGAATAAGCTATGCCACTTAAACGACTCAGGAAGTGCTGCTATCTTTACGCTTGGTGTAGCGGCGATATGGTTGGTTTGTTTTTTCTGCTTCATAGGCACAAAGATAGAATTATTATTTTTTTATAATTTGATTTCTTTTTATAAAAAATATAGGTGACGTCAATCATAACAATCAATTATTATGTCGGCCTATAAGATAAACAAATTAAAAAAACATAATTATCTTTTGAAATAATATTCCAAATACTATATCTTTACCTTTCATTAAAGCGTTGGTATTCAATATTTTTTTTCTTTCAGTACTCACTAAATAAAGCTTTAGATCATGCAAGCCACAAGATTATTTGATTATATTACAAAACAATTTGATGATGGACCGATAGACAAATTTGTTGGTTCTAGAGTAGGTGATAATTGGCAATTCTATTCGACTGCTGATGTGATAGAAAAGTCAAGAAAACTTGCATCCGGTCTATTAGATCTTGGTATCGAAAAAGGAGATAAAATAGGTCTTGTCGTTTATAAAAATCGTCCTGAATGGGTTGTTACCGATCTTGCCATCCAATATATAGGAGCGATAGGTGTGCCCGTGTACCCTACGATTAGTTCGCGAGAGTATGAATACATCATGAATGAAGCGGAAGTAAAAATTTGTTTTGTAGGTAGTGGAGATCTATACGACAAAGTCTCTGATGCACAAGCCAAGGTCGAATCTCTTAAAGAAATCATATGTTTTGACAAACAAGGTGGGCGACCATTTTGGCTAGATTTTATGAATGACAAACATTTAGTAAAAGTAGAATCAATAAGCCAAACCATAAAATCTGAAGACCTTGCCACGATTATTTATACATCTGGTACCACAGGAAATCCCAAAGGCGTCATGCTGACCCACCTGAATATCATCAGTGTCGTAGAAAGTTGTTCAGACTTATTACCAGTCAAAAAAGGTGAAAGAGTTTTAAGTTTTCTCCCTTTATGTCATATATTTGAGAGAGCAGTTCTTTATGTCTATACATCATTGGCTACGGAAATATACTTCACAGGGACTGATAATCTAGGTGGAGAAACAGGAGATCTCGCTTCAGTAAAACCACATTATTTCACAACAGTACCTAGGCTCCTCGAAAAAGTGTACGAAAAGATATACAACAAAGGTTTGGCACTGACGGGGTTAAAGAAAAAACTATTTTTCTGGGCGCTCAAATTGACAGACGATTTCGAACATGGTAAAAAATTCACTGGGCTCGATGCTATAAAACGAAAAATAGCAGATAAACTCATATTTTCCAAATGGAGAGCAGCCTTAGGCGGAAATGTAAAGGGAATCGCTACCGGTGCTGCTGCTTGTCCTGCCAAAATAGCAAGAGTATTCTCGGCAGCTGGTATCACCATTACAGAAGGATATGGACTGACAGAAACATCTCCTGTATTGACTTTAAATCATTATTACAGTGGATCTAATAAAATAGGAACTGTAGGCGTACCACTCGATATTTGTGATATAGTGATAGATAGATCTGAAGGTGATTACAATGAAGGAGAAGGTGAGATCATAGCAGCAGGGCCAAATATCATGCAAGGATATTATAAACAACCCGAACAGACAGCAGCTGTATTTAAAGAATTGAATGGCAAGACTTACTTCCGTACTGGTGATATAGGAACATTTGTAGATGGTCCAAATGGTAAAAAATATCTCAAAATCACGGACCGCAAAAAAGAATTACTAAAAACATCTGGCGGTAAATATGTAGCACCTGCTCCTATAGAAAGCAGTCTGAAAGAAGACTTCCTGATAGAACAAGCCATGATAGTAGGTGACCACAAAAAATTTGTATCTGCGTTGATTGTACCTTCTCAAGACGCCCTAAAATTGTGGTGCGAAGAAAATCAAATCACATGGACATCCTTACAAGATATCATCCATAATGAAAAAGTCCATGCTAGAATCCAACAATGTGTAGACGAAATAAACAAAGACTTTAGTCATATTGAGCAAATCAAAAAATTTGCCCTTATCGGAAATACTTGGGAAGCTATAAGAAATGATGGTACTGATTCAGAACTTACACCTACCATGAAATTAAAAAGAAGGGTTATACTGACGAAATATGCAGATGAGATAGAAAAACTCTATGCATAAAAGTTAATTGAATGGAGATAAGGTTATTGCGGAGAAATGAAATTGACGATGAAAAATGGAATAAGAGTATAGCAACTTCCATCCATGTAAGTGTGTATGCGCTTACTTGGTATCTTGATGCAATGACTGATTGTAAGTGGCAAGCTTGGATATCAGGAGATTATGAAATAGTGATGCCCTTTTATAAAAAATATAAATATGGGATTCCATACATTACGCAACCTTTTCTTTGTCAGAGATTAGGTTTATTCCATAACAAAAAAGAAATTACGCCTAATGAAATAGATGCATTTTATGATAAATTGTCATCCAAAGTATTCAAATATGATATACTTACTAATGATGATTTCCCATTGAAGTTAAAGCATGTGAAAAAAGAAAATCAAATATTAGACCTGACATTAACGTATGAAAATTTAGTAAAAAACTATAATCGTAACACGAAAAGGAACCTAACGTTTGCCAAAGCTGTAGAAAACCACCATGTCAATGAAAACAAAGATATCAAAGCACAAATCGACTTCCTGAAGGATAATGACCCGACATTACTCTTAAAAAAACATTATTCAAAAGTTGAAATATTAATCAAGTCATCAATCCCTTTAAAAAGTGGTTTTTTGGTATCAGTGGTAGAAAATGATGAAATAAGAGCTTCTGCATTTTTTATATTATTTGGAAACCGTGTCTATTTTCTTCTTTGCGCATCTGATCATCGTGGGAAACAAATTAAGTCCATGTATTTATTGATCGATCATGTTATTCAAAAATATGCTGGAGAGAACAAAATCTTCGACTTCACGGGATCAAATATTCAAAGCATTGCCCAACGCAATTTGGGGTTTGGCGCAAGCGTAGAGAATTATTATCATGTAAAAGGAAGTTGGTTTTAATAGTAATCTTAAAATGTTAGCCATCCGTTTTATGTTTTTAGTACAATAGCTAACATTACAAAAACACAACTTTGGTAAAGTCTTAATATTGCAAAACACAGTTTAATCTTTTTTCCATATCTTTGTACATATTGTAATCAAAACACTAAGCATGTCCGTTCAAGTCTCAAAAAACATAGCACAATTCCATAATGATATTGCTATCAAATTTCAATTATACAATAGCTTATTCCTTTCATTACCATTCGTAAAAGTTGAAAAAACTGGCATCTTATTGTCACTCTTATTGTCTCAATGCGAAGAAGGATACGAGTCAGGTAAGCAGGTACTAGATATTATGGACTCTTTTTTTGATAATCATACCATCCTACATACAGAAAGCGAAAAAGCCGACTTCATGTTTCGGACTATCCAATATATAGAACGTCAAATAGTATTGTTCGATGCATTAGAAGATGCCGCTTACGACAAAATCAATGACCTGAAAGGAACGGGAACATTAAAACCATTGGAAACTAAATTTTCTACCCATACCTATTCAGATCAAAATCTAAAAAACCTAGAGAACTTTTGTGTCCGACTTGTGCTCACGGCGCATCCGACACAATTTTATCCAGGATCAGTGCTTGGTATTATCAATGATCTCAGTGGCTCATTAAAAATAAATGATACCGAAAACATAAATCTGCTTTTACAACAACTGGGAAAAACTCCTTTCCTAAACAAACAAAAACCGACACCTTATGATGAAGCAGTCAGCTTGATTTGGTTTCTCGAAAATGTATTTTACCATAGTGTCGGAGACATCGTAGCAGAATATAAAGATACACTTCCATTTTTAAATCCTACACTTGGACCCATCATCCGTATGGGATTTTGGCCAGGTGGAGATAGAGATGGAAATCCATTTGTCAAAGCTGCCACCACTTACAGAGTAGCTACTTCACTACATATCGCACTTTTGAAATGCTATTATAGAGATGTCCGCAAACTCAAACGAAGACTCACATTTAAAGGTGTAGATACGATCATCTCAAAATTAGAGTCAGACCTATACGAACAAGCATTCCTACGCAATAGTCAAAACATAACGTCTCACGATGACATCATACAACCATTAAAAGAAGTTTTATTAATACTAAATACAGAACATAATGGACTTTTTATTACCCAAGTAGAAAACCTGATCAATAAAGTACTATGCTTTGGACTCCACTTTGCATTTATAGATATCCGACAAGAAAATGATGTCCATACAAAGCTCATTGATACCATCATAGGTCAAAAATCTAGAGATAAAGAATATTACACCTCGCTAGATGAGCTACAAAAAATAGACTTCCTTACCAGTTCGAGTATCAAAATCGATGCACAAGAACTCGATGAAGAACTCCAAAGCGATTCCATCCTTACCATTCAGACCATCAATAAAATCCAAGAAGAATTTGGCGAAGCTTCTTGTCAGAGATACATCATCAGTCAATGTTCGAGTGCGCTCAATGTCATGGAAGTACTGACCTTGTTTAAAATGTCGGGCTGGGATGCAGACCAAATTACTGTGGATATCGTACCATTATTTGAGACGATAGACGACCTTATCAATGCGCCTCTTATCATGAAGCAGTTATACGAACTCGATGTTTACAAAAAACATCTAGCACAACGAAATAACAAACAAACGATCATGGTAGGATTCTCTGATGGAACCAAGGATGGTGGCTACCTTATGGCCAATTGGATGATATACAAAGCCAAGGAAGAACTAAGCAGACTTTCGAAAAAATATGATATCGATGTCTTGTTTTTTGATGGTCGTGGTGGCCCTCCAGCTCGTGGTGGAGGCAAGACACATAAGTTTTATGCATCGATGAATAAAGATATCTCTAGCAAAGAAATCCAACTAACCATACAGGGTCAGACCATTAGTTCTAATTTTGGTATCATCGACTCTGCTAGATATAATATCGAGCAACTCATCAATGCAGGCATCACCAATAATGTTTTTTCTGATGACAAAGAAAATTTTACACCTGAAGAAGAAGCGCTCATCTTTCAGGTAGCAGAAGTAAGTCTAGCCACTTATCTCGACCTAAAGAATCACCCAGATTTTGTGCAATATATGGCTGATGTAAGCCCATTAAAATATTTCGGTCAGACCAATATAGGCAGTCGCCCTGCCAAACGTGGTAAAACAGAAAAGATGACCATCAAAGATCTCAGAGCAATCCCATTTGTAGCTTCCTGGAATATGATCAAACAAAATGTACCGGGATTTTATGGTCTAGGCACAGCCATAGAACAACTGAAATCAGAAGGAAAATTTGAAGCGCTGAAACAAATATATCAGAAATCACTGTTTTTCAGAACGTTAATAGACAATAGCGAAATGACTTTGTTTAAGACCTTCCTACCTTTGACTGCACATATAGAAAATCACCCGGTTTATGGTCCCATCCGCAAAAAAATAGCAGATGAATACCATCTTACTACCACCAATCTACTCTTGCTAGGCAATCACAAAGAACTGATGGAAGCATATCCTGTAGATCGATTATCAGTACAAATGAGAGAACGCATCGTACTGCCACTCGTCACCATACAGCAATACGCATTATCTAAACTCCGCGATATCACTGAACCCACAGACCCAAACATCCAAGCTAGCTACGAAAAAATAGTAGTACGATGTGCCTTTGGAATAATTAATGCAGGGAGGAATTCGGCTTGATAGGGAAAGACACAATAGTAATAAAAATATCAAAAGTATTTTTATCCTTACCTTACTTCACATCAAAATCATACGTCTGCTCCCATGCAACAAATGAAAGTGGATAATCAGCGCCTAGCTTGTTATACTTAGCAGATTCGGGTGTGAGTCTGTGTTTTGATACCGAAAAATGAATGGTATAACTCCCTTTCGCCAATGGTTCTTCTTTAAAAGTATATTTTCTAGACTCACCTGGATTGAGATTATTGTCACTTATTTTTTTGACGACGGGATGCCATTCCCAATGCTCTCCGATACGCTCTTGTTTTTGACTAATGATATTTCCTTTTTTATCTTTTAATACTATATCTGTGACAATGAATCTTTCAGGGTTACCAGTTGGTACTCGATGACCAGCGTTTGCATTAGTAAGTTCTAATGTAAAAATCAAACTATCTTTAGTGGCGTAAGTTTTTTTATTCGGTGATAGCGTAAAAGTCAGACTTTCTAATCTTTCGGGGTGATGGGTTGGTGATTTAGGAATACCTGATGCTGGAAAACTATGGAATCTGCTCTTGCGCTCAGACATACCAGCTACGATAGATCGATGTGTCTCAGGCATGTGGCACGAAATACAATTTTTTTGTTTGTAAAAAGGTCCTGCTTTCCATTCATCACCCGTCTGAAATGAACACGCCAAAGTAGGCGTAACGACAGCAGTAGCATTATGGCAGCTGATACAAAGTCTCTCAGAAAGATGTTCAGTGTCCTTTTTTACAGCATGTGGTGCTAATGTAGTTCCAGTAGGTCCTATAATCTTATTGTCCCTGAGATGACAACTGACACAGGTGATGCCTTCCATTTGAAGTTCTGCGTCAAAATGTGGATTTATTTCTTTGATGGGTTTATAAATGTCGCCGTCTTCTAGTCCTTTAATGATGTATTCTTGCTGGTTTTGTAAAGGTATGTGGCAATTAATACACATAAAAGGGCTAGACTCCTTTTTGAGTTCAGCTTGAAATTGTTTATCCGTCCACGCATTAGCATGGGTGGATTTTTGCCATTCTTCATAATGTTGTACATGACACATCCCACAATCCCTCGCTTTTATAGATGTTAGTCCTTGCGGTACTTCTTGATGTGGCACAGCCATTTCCCATGAATTCTTCAGAGGTACAATGACTTTAATATCATCCATAAATAACTCAATGTACACCAATGAAAGCACAAGAATAAAGATAGACACAATAGGAATATAATACTTACGATTCAAAAGCTTACAATTATTTCACCAGCAAAGATAAGGTGGTCTATTGCGTTAAGATGTAACAAAAGTTACTGATATTTATCACCACATTTTAGTATAGAAATGCATACTTCTTTCAAAGTTATTTACCATATTTGCAGTCCTAATCATAAACCACATGGCCAACTTCCCTAGCGATATAGAAATCGCCCAAAACGCTAAGATACAGCATATCAAACATATAGCTGAAAAACTCAATATCACAGAAGATGATCTAGAGTATTATGGTAAATACAAAGCAAAACTTCCCTTGCATTTACAACAAGAAAAGCCAAAAGGGAAGCTTATCCTTGTGACGGCGCTCTCTCCTACTCGATATGGCGAAGGGAAAACAACCACAACGATTGGCTTGACTGATGGACTTAATTATAATGGCAACCGAGCGATAGCAGTCCTGCGCGAGCCGTCTCTAGGACCAGTATTCGGTGTCAAAGGTGGTGCAGCAGGTGGTGGATATGCGCAAGTCATTCCTATGGAAGACATCAATCTGCATTTTACAGGTGATTTTTCTGCTATCGAAAAAGCAAATAATCTGCTTTCTGCTCTGATAGATAATAACATCCAAAATAAGCAAAACAACTTAAACATCGATCCGCGTACTGTAGCATGGAAACGTGTCATGGACATGAATGACCGAGCACTAAGACAGATCATAGTGGGCATCGGAGGAAAAGGAAATGGCATCATGCGTGAAGATGGATTTAATATTACACCTGCATCTGAAGTGATGGCCATTTTGTGTCTTTCTAATGATCTCAAAGACCTGAAACACCGATTGGGCAATATTTATGTGGGCCAAACGTATGAAGGCAAACCCGTTTTTGCTAGGGATTTGAAAGCAGTAGGATCTATGGCTGTATTATTAAAAGATGCCCTCAAGCCGAATCTTGTGCAAACATTAGAAGGAAATGCTGCCATTCTACATGGTGGACCATTTGCGAGTATAGCTCAAGGCACTAATACGGTTATTGCTACACGAATGGGGCTTTCTCTAGGTGATTATGTGGTGACAGAAGCCGGTTTTGGAGCTGACCTTGGAGCTGAAAAATTCCTTCATATCAAATGTGTTTCTTCTGGGCTTAAACCAGATGGTGCTGTCGTAGTTGCCACTGTCAGAGCTTTAAAACATCATGGCGGTGTGCATAAAGATGTATTGACAAATTCTGATCCTGATGCCGTGAGAAAAGGATTCTGCAATCTCGAAAAACACATAGAAAATGTACAGAAATTCGGTCTTAATCCCGTTGTCGCCATCAATTCATTCCCTACGGATACGAATGAAGAATATCAAGTCATCAAAGAATTGTGTGCACAAAAAGGTGTGAAAGCCATAGTAAGTACTGCATTTGCCCATGGTGGAGCAGGTGCGTCTGAACTAGCAAAAGCTGTCGTAGAAAGTATCGATGAAGGTAAAAACAACTTTAAACCATTGTATCAACTAACAGACAGTATAGAACATAAAATAAAAACAATTGCAACTGAAATTTACGGTGCCGATGATGTAGAATACACTTCAAAAGCAAAATCTCAATTATCCCAAATCACCAAACTAGGGTATCAAGAGTTGCCTGTCTGTATGGTAAAAACACCTGCAAGTTTCTCTGATGATGAAAAGAAAATAGGCAGACCTACAGGTTTCAATGTTACTGTCCGAGAGTTTGAATTTGCTGGTGGTGCCGGTTTTGTTATTCCTCTTCTAGGCGATGTGATGAGAATGCCTGGTCTTCCTGCGATACCGAGTGCGGAACATATTGATATAGATGATGATGGAAAGATCGTAGGACTTTCATAAATAGCTCTGATACGGTGGCTCAAAGACATTGTATCTACTTGTTGACACATCCCAAAGTTACCGATAGGCTGTCTTAAAGCCAGACCATCGGGGAGAAACGATGTCTTAAAGCCAGACCATCGGAGAGAGAACATTAAAGATGGTAGTTGTCTTTAATTAGGATAGATCTAAAATCTGTGCTGTTTATTATGTCGGCTATTTCATAACCCAATCTCAATCCTTCATCACAGTCCTGTTTATAATGGACACCCATGATCATCCGAGAGTAAGCATTTTCTTGGGCCATCTCTTGGAATGAATTATAGGTTCGTTCTTTACCTTCAAACTCAATTCTATGTGAGTGACTCATATCTGTCATTGTATAATGGTAACCAAAGCTCACTTCTAATATCCTCGAACTAACTGCACCAAAAACAGAATGCCCAGAAGGGTATGCAGGAAACTCAGGATTAGCATGAAAAGGTTGCCAATTACCATCTATATTTTTTTGAATAAAATCTGATGGTCTTAATAAATTATGGTCATACTTATTTTTCCAACACACCACAGCTGCATCATAAAGACCTACACCCATTTTTAGGTAAAGCTCCATAATCATAGCAGATGAAAGCTCTTCTTTTTTTATTATTTGATTTAATATTGATATCCATCGAGCAGGCGGTGAAAAAGTTAACCCTCTCACATCATCACCCCAAAACTCAGCAACCCAAACATCATCTTTAGTCAAATTATGCGACATGGAATAAATCTCTAATGCTTCTTCGTACAATGCTTTTTGGAATGAAGTACTACTTTCATACGGCTTTGCACAAGTTACTTTGTTTTTATTAACAACTATAGTGTTTTTTTGTCCCCAATTTGGTAATATTGCTTGAGTAGAATGGAATGAATACTTGGGTTCTTGCGAATATTTTTTGGTATTTTCGTTTGTTCCTTCTACTTCACAAAAATTGTCCGACGGCTTATCAAAAAACGACATAAGTTGAAGTTGAATATTTTGACTAGCTTTTATCACCAATTCTTTACTACTTTCAGGAATGCTGATAGAAGATGCAATTTGTTTTTTTAATGACTCGACACTTTCTATTGCTTTATTGTCTAAACTAACATAATGCTTATGCAGTGACTCACTATATACCTGATTAAGTAATGCTAACGCTTCGTTTTGGGTAAGAGACATAGTCTTCTGATAATCCAAAGCAAGATATCCACATATCCCTAAATCAGCCAACCGTTTTGCAGAGATAGGAGGAAACGCCGTTGTATCTTTACTTTCCAAATGTAAAAAAAGATTATACCATTGTAAAGCTATTGACTTTACTTCATAATCTTTAATTTTATCTTCATTTACTTTAGGGTTAAAAAAAGAAAAAATCATAACTAAAGATAGCAACGCCAATTGACGAAGCAACTTCACAAAAGCATGTATTTTATTCTGATTAAACTTTATCATTATTACATTCGAAGCACAAAATTACAACAATTAGACTAGCTTATAATTAGAATTTTATTAGAATTTAATTTTACCATTATTTGCTTTTAATAGGAAATGTCATAGTAAATACATTACCGGTTTCATTCTCAGTATTTGATATGGTCAGATTTGCTTTGTGTATATTTACAATACTAGCAACTAAGGAAAGCCCAATTCCCGATCCTTTTATTTTATTGGTGGCATTACTTCTATAAAATGGTTTGAATATTAGTTCCTTTTCTTCATTTAAAATTCTGGGTGCTGAGTCCTTAATCTCGATAGCAATATATTTATTTTCATTGATTTTTAAGTTTATCTGAGCATGGTGATTAGGTGAAAATTTACATCCATTCTCCAATAAATTGATCAAAGCAGTTTTCACAAGAGCATCATTTGCTAGAATATTCAGCTTTTCAGAATCTTCTGGAAGATTATTAGCATCAAACTTTATGGAATACTGCTCATTTGATTTTTTGACAGTTGCTATGGATTGCCATATTAACTCATCTATCCTAGTTTTGTCAAACAAAATTTTATCAGAATTTGCAGAAATCCTAGCCAATTCCATAAGATGTGTAGAAGTATGCTCTAGATCGACAGCTTCATGCAATATATTATGGAGACAGGTTTTATATTCCTCAGTAGTCCTATCCTTTGATAAATTCACTTGAATACTCGAAATAATAGAAGCCAATGGATTGCGCAATTCGTGTGAAACATTAGACAAAAAACCCTTTTGGATTTTGAAAGCATCTTCAATTCTGTCTAACAATTTGTTAAATGTAAATGAAAGCCTAGAAAGTTCATCTTGATTATTATCTACATTTAATCTTTGTGTCAAGTCAGATGGCAACATATTATCTATTTCATTCATAGTCTTCGTAATAGGCTGTAAAGCTTTGCCTGCAAAATAGTAACCACCAACAGCTGTCAAGGTCAAAAATAGAAAAAATGTAATTATTAGGATATTTCCCAACCTTACTAACTCTTGTGACAAAAAGACCCCTTTAGAAATGATAATGAGCTCTTTTCCAAAATTAGTTGTGTATTTAATACCAACTGCATCATACATACCAAGATTAAACTTATGCTCCCCTTTGGCCAAAATCGCCCTTAAGACTGATTCAGAAATTTGGTCTTCTTTATTGAATGAAAATAGTTTTTCAAATTTTGTATTAAAAACTATAATATTTTCTTTGGATGGTAATACATCATTTTGTTGATTCTCTTCCTTTTCGGTCTCTAGTTCAGGATTATTTTTTACAAGCATTACGACCGTCATTACTGCTTTTGATTCTAAGCCTTCATAAAATTCAGCTTTGATATGATTACTAAAATTGATATAAATAAATACCAATGATGACAACAACAACAATGCTGTAATACCTATAAACCATAATGTAAGTCGAGTGCGTATCTGCATATTATTTGGGATTGAATATATACCCAATGCCAAATTTAGTATGAATTAGTTTTTTTTCAAAGCCTTTATCCAATTTATTGCGTAGATAATTTACATAGACCTCGACTACATTTGTACCAGTATCAAAATCTACGTCCCAGACCTTGACAGCAATTTCATTTTTAGATACAACTTTATTTTCATTATTTATAAAAAATTCAAGAAGTCTGAATTCCTTTGGCGTAAGATCTAGATTCTTTTTAAGCCTGAAAGCTGTTCTATTCACAAAATTGACTTCTAAATCTTCTATTTGTCTAGTTGTTGTCGCTTGATATATACTATTGTAACGGCGATCCAATGCTTTGATACGAGCTAAAAACTCATTAAACTCAAATGGTTTAGCAAGATAATCGTCACCACCAGCATCCAATCCTATTATTTTATCTTCTACAGAATCTAATGCAGATATGATAAGGATAGGAACACTACTCCCTGATTTTCGGAGCAAATTGCACAACTCTATACCATTAATACCAGGCATCATGACATCTAAGACTATCACATTATATGTATTTTCTTCCGCTAGCTTTTTCCCATCAATTCCATTTGTTGCAATATCTACTCTAATATCCTTTTCTTCAAGTCCTTGTTTTAAAGACTGTACTACGCCTAACTGATCTTCCACTAACAATATGTGCATCTACTTCACCATATTTATAAACTTAATTAACATAGAATACATGTAAAACTGCATGTAATTCCAATTATTACAAAGCAAATATAGAGAGATTCATATCGTAACTAAAAATTACAAATCATTTCTAATAAAATTCTAATGAAAAAATATCACTTGACATTAAGACACAAAGTAGTTTTGCACCACTTTTAATCATCTAAACAATATCAACTAATATATTATGATCCGATTAACAAAATTACTTTTCTTGTTTCTTGCGGTTACACTTGTGATATCTTCATGTAAAAAGGACGTTACTGATGAAACAGAAAATACTGAGTTTAAAAAAGTTGCTGACTTCGATAATGAAGCTACATATGAGTGGAATGAGACCTATCTCCAAGTAGAAAGATATGCAGCAGGGTACCGTCCAGGTCCAGCTCCAAGATCAGTAGCATACATAGGATTATCTGCTTATGAAGCATGTATCGCAGGTATGCCAGATTTTAATTCATTTGATGGCTATTGGGCAGGCTTTGATGTTCCTGATGCAGACAAAACGAAAGAATATTATTGGCCTTTGGTGGTAAACGCAAGTTATGAATATTTAATGCCTAGATTTTTTGTAAATGTCCCTGTGGCCCAACAAACGCTCATCAAAACAACTGCAAAAAGACTTAATGATAAATATAGAGCTGAAGTCTCAGCTGAGGTATATGACAGATCTGTAAACAGAGGTAGAGAAGTAGCTGAGGCAGTATGGGAATGGTCCAAAACAGATATCGTAGGTCATGACCATTACTTGGATCCGTTCCAAGGGTATGATTGGGAAGCAAATTTTAAAAAACCAGGTGACTGGGAACCTACTTTCCCAGGACCAGGAAAACCAATGGGTGGTGTATGGGGTAACGCAAGAACTTTTGCCATTAAGGAAGACCAAAAAATCTGTCGTAAACCTATACCTTACAGTGAAGATACAAAATCACACTTGTATTCACAAGCTATAGAAGTTTATTCTCAAAACACTCCTAC
>DAOLFJ010000448.1:0-3080 GCA_035326365.1 Saprospiraceae bacterium
AAGGACCATTTGTTGCACCCGCATTTTGATTGTCCACAAATTGAATTAGATTAAAATCGGTGTATTGTGGCTGTGGCAAAAGTGAGGTTCCCGAAAGGTATGTCATCTTCGAACCATCAAAATAAAGCCTGTAGTTCTGTCCCGCCAAATTTACGGGCAATCCACTTGTACTTCTCAATGCAACAGAATAACAAAGTGAGTTATCAATACAGTTAAAATCCTTATATTCAAATCTAATATCATAGTCCGATGCTACAACGATCGGCGTACCTACACAAACACAAAGATCATTATATCTGTCATCAAATGTATTAGGGTTATTGTCATTACACAAAGCACCAGAAAAAACCAATGGATCAGCAGGAGCACAATCATCATCATTTGGTACATCATCTCCGTCACAATCTGTGATATAACCTATATTGGTAGTATCTAGCTGTGTGACATCAAAATATAGATTTGGAA
The DNA here is from genome assembly GCA_035326365.1 of Saprospiraceae bacterium. GTDB lineage: Bacteria > Bacteroidota > Bacteroidia > Chitinophagales > Saprospiraceae > OLB9. The sequence continues at coordinate 466 of DAOLFJ010000448.1, forward strand.
TAGCTGCTGTTGTGCTATCAGCGCCTTCCCAACCAGCCACTTCTACAAAAGCGGTAGCGTACTCGGCAGTAAGACCTTCTCTAGCCCAAATGATATCTATGAGTGGAATATTATTACCCGTAAGGCTATTGGTGGAGTTAAACATCAATTCGCTTGTTGTCACCCAAGTACTATCGACAGGCAAAAATATGCCACCACCCAATGTATCATCTAAGTCCATAAAGTAATTCAAAAAACTTAAATTGCCTTCAAAAAACAGAGCACCATTCGTAGCACTTGAATTTTGATTAGACACATTTTGCACCAAGGTAAAAGGGGAATAATCTGAGCCAGGCAATGTGGACACACCTGAAACAAAAGTCATCACAGCCCCATTATAATACATTCGGTAATTTTGTCCTGCCAAATTTAAAGGAGATCCTGTTATATTTCTCAACTGTACGATATAAGTAAAGTTGTTCGCAATACAATTGTATTCTTTAAATAAAAATCTGATATCGTATTGGCCTTGTAAGGAAGGGAGCCCTATACATTGACATTGATTATCATACCTATCATCTGATGTATTGATATTGTTATCATTGCACATCGCACCTGGATAAATAATAGGGTCTGTAGGCGCACAATCATCGCCATTAGGTATCCCATCGCCATCACAATCTAATGTTGGAATAGCCACACAATCTGAATCCAAACAATCTATAAAACCATCACCATCATTGTCTAAGCCATCAGTACACAAGGGAATCGAATCTTCTGTACCAGCACAATCTAACTGATAACATGCCGAATTACCATCTCCACTATCTAAATCATCATAAATTAAACCGGCAGCAGCTACAGTAATATTGGGAGCCACCCATTCTGAAACTTCCACAAATGCTGATGCATAATCACTTGTGACAACATCTCTTGCCCAAACCATGTCTGCACAAGTATTGGCATCTCCTATCGGATTGAATAATACATCAAAACAAAGATTGGCTGTCGGCGTCCATGTATTAGTTGGTAGTGATATCCCACCTAAAATGACATCATTAAGATCCATGCCAAAATTTAAAAACCCCAATGTAGCCTCAAAAGGCAAGCTACCTGTTCCTGTGGCATTTACTTCTATATTCTGAACCAAGGAAAATGGTGTATAGGCATTAGTTAAAAGTGAAGTTCCGCCTGTAAAACTTAGATCAGATGCATCATAATATATTCTGTAATTCTGACCTGCCAAACCGAATGATGTACTTGATGGTCTCAATGCCACATTGTAACAAACAGTCTGAGTGGAACAATTAACAGTGTCCAATTCAAACCTAATATCAAAATTATTTTGAGCTTGGGAAGTCAAAAATAACCAAAAAACCGATAATACAGTACCTACTACTTTTAACATTGTAAATAAATTCAAAATGATTATAAATAAATTTTACACGATCCATATGTGATACCAAAAAGAATTGAACGTCTTAGTGACTGACGCACAAAAATGCCATCAATATGGATGTTCTAGTAATTTGAATACTAGTTTAAAAGGTGGGTTCTATTAAATCAAATTTGTACCATTTCAATCCAAAAATCAGTACATTCATAGACTTTCATAGTAAATAAATACAATGATTATCAATGAATAATTGGAACGATTCAGGTTTTCACAAACTAGGAATTAAAAACGAATAATGATCGCTGGCATCCTGTATAGTAATGAGAGACTAACCTATTTTGGGCATAATTCTGCTTTGATATTGCAAAATTTACGACAAAATCACCATAGACCGACATTCACCCGAATAGTTACGTAGAATGTATAAAATTGAAATGGACTCACAAGGTTGCAATGACAATTGAATAGGTCAAAATATTCAATTACAACAATGCAAATTTAGGCATTCATTCATATTAGAAATATCTATAATGTGAAATCTGTACTCATAATTGCAAATTCCGTCACATTTTGGGTAAATTCGGTTATTTTTAACAAATCGTCTATGATCGCGTCTCATAAAAAAATCAGATAAGTGTAGAAATTAGAAGTATAAGGTAGGCTATTAAAAGGACCAAATAAAAAAGCCCATTTACAACATCACTGTCATAAATGGGCTTTGACTTATGTATTGAGTTTTACATCTTCTTATTGAAGCTCCTTAACCCAAGCTTCTCTGCGTGTCTTCCAAGCAGTTTCCACGGATGTCCATTTGATATTCATCTCTAGCTCGATCAATAAGTTTGCTAGCTGTGCATTTGTAGTGGCTTTGCCTACATTTTTTACCCAAGCATTTCTTGTAGTCTCCCAACTTTTTTCAACAGCTTCCCATTTAATATTTGCTTCAAACAAAAGAAGTAAATCTGCATTTGCTTTCGCAGAATTGCTATCTACACATTTTGCTACCCAAGCATCTCTAGTCGTAGCCCATTGTGGGTCTACTGCATCCCATTTGGTATTAGACTCAAGCTCAAGCAAATGACTTGCCACTTTCTGACCATTTACCAAACTAAAACTCACTGCCATCAAAAACACTAAAAATAATTTCATGTTGAAATAATTGATTTGATTAATTAAGGTTATAAAAAAAACATGGATACCCACATTTATATCTGTAATATCTTGATCTCGACCCTTTGAT
>DAOLFJ010000081.1:0-15984 GCA_035326365.1 Saprospiraceae bacterium
CGCCGCCTTTTTTACGAGAGCTCAGACAGAAATGTCATGGGCTCTCGCCTTTTATACCAATACCGTATTGGAAAAATTATAATAAGGCTGACAAGAAAGATTGAATAATTTTATAGAAAAGCTATTATCACTACAAAAGTCAAATCTAATCTTAAAATGTTTGTATTTTATTTATGACTTTATTTGGTAGTCTCCCATTCTTAGATCTTTTATCATCAAACGGCATTTACCTTCTCTTTATAGTCTTTAATAACTGAATTTCTATAAATGTATGGTGATTACCGTATCATATCTAATACAAAGATGACTACTAACTAGTTAATCTGTAATTTTTTTATGCATTATTGTAGCATTGGCTAGTTTATAAAATCATTAAATAAAAAAAGCCTGAGATAATTACTACTTTTATCTTAGGCTTTTCTATTTTCTAACGTTTATAAATATCAATTATTACCTTTCCACGACCATTTCCTTTTTGGTTTTTCTGTTGTTCTACTTGATGAACTATTTCTATCACTTGACGGCCCTCTTGAAGAACTACCAGCACTTACTGATGCAGGTCTAGAGTAAGTACTTTGAGATCTACTACTCTGTTGCTGCGGTTTAGCTTTTGGAGATGCATCTGGAACGTGATTTTCAGCAGGAAATGGATGATCTGTTTCTACTGGAATCTGCATAGAAATTAATTTTTGAATATCTCTCAAATACATTCTTTCTTCTACATCACAAAATGAAACTGCTTTTCCACTTGCACCAGCTCTTCCTGTTCTACCTATTCTGTGTACATAAGTTTCTGATATATTTGGTATTTCAAAATTTACTACAAAAGCTAAATCATCTATATCTATCCCTCTAGCAGCAATATCTGTAGCTACAAGTACCCTTGTAGTGTGATCTTTGAAATTTGATAGCGCTTTTTGACGTGCATTTTGTGATTTATTACCATGAATAGCTTCAGCTTTGATGTTAAATCTTGTAAGCATTTTTACAACCTTATCTGCACCATGTTTAGTTCTTGTAAAGACTAATGCAGTTATTATTTTAGGATCTTTAAGCAAGTGAACTAAAAGCTCATATTTACGACCTTGGTCCACAAAATAAACAGCTTGTTGAATAGTTTCTGCTGTGGATGAAACTGGCGTGACTTCTACTTTTTCTGGATCAGTAAGTATGGTAGACGCCAACATCATAATAGAGTCAGGCATAGTTGCTGAGAAGAATAATGATTGACGTTTTGTAGGTATTAATTTTATTAATTTCTTTACATCATGTACAAAACCCATATCCAACATTCTGTCAGCCTCATCTAATACAAAGATTTTTATATCTCCTAATCTTATAAAACCTTGCGCTACAAGATCAAGTAATCTTCCTGGCGTCGCAATCAAGATATCAATTCCATTTCTTAATGCATTAACTTGTGCATTTTGAGGTACACCACCAAAAATAACAGTGTGTCTTAATTTTGTATTTTTACCATATGCAGCAATACTTTCACCAATTTGAATGGCAAGTTCTCTTGTTGGCGTTACTATTAAGGCTTGTATTTTTCTATTTGATCTATCTTCTGTTTGCATTAAATGCAATTTTTGAATGATAGGAATAGCAAATGCGGCAGTTTTTCCCGTACCTGTCTGTGCACAGCCTAATAAATCTTGGCCGCTTAGTACGATTGGAATAGCTTTAGCTTGAATGGGTGTAGGTTGTGTATAACCCTCAGACTTTAGAGCGCTCAAGATAGGCTCTATTAAATTTAAATTTTCAAATGACATATATTGTATTTAGTATCGGTTCTCCGTTGTGGACTGAAATTAGAACCTAAGGGAGGTGATTAAGCTGCAAAGATACGCTTATTTTTTAGGAATGATGCAATTCATCTAAAAATAATGAAATAGGTATTATATTAATCCCTAATATGATTTTGAAGCCTTTACATATTGCTACTTTTTCTCAATTTGGTTTCCCCTATTTTCACAGTCGTTTTATGTAGTCCAATGTTTCTTTAATATTATTTGCTTGTATTTTAGGAACATCTTGTGCTTTATAGACCCATTCTAGAAATGTAGATTTGCTTTTTTCGTTCAGAAATCTCATCTTTTGGATGCCTAATTTTTCTAAAGCAGCACTATTACATTGTTGTTCATATTGGCCATCGATAGGAATGGTTAGTAAGTTTTTTCCTAGATATAAAGCTTCTGCTGGTGTTTCAAAACCGCCGCCAGTTAATAGTCCGTGACAATGAATAAGACTGTCATTAAAGTATTGTTGGTTTACAGGGAAGTAGGTGATATTATCTATCTTATAAGGCTGGTGGATATTAGGGAGAAACCAATGGACTTCTATAGGTGAGATTTCTTTTAGGATCTGTTCAAGACAATGTGTTTGGTAGGCTGGTAAGTATACAGTTATGTGACCCTGATCCTTTGGTTTGGCTTCAAGAAAGACATTTTTTATAACGGCTGGAAAAACAAAGTCATCATATCGTTCAAAATGTAAACCTACATAATGTGTAGCAGGTGCATAATTTTTGAGAATGAACTCACCTATAAAGCTTTTTGAAGTAGGTCTCGGCGTCTTTGGTGACATAAAGCTACCTTGGTGACCAAATTGTACGGAAGAGACATTTTTTTGCTTACAAGCTCTTGCAGTGACGTAATCAAAGTCATTAATAATCAAATCGTACTTTTCTACTGGCAAACTAGAAATATCTCTCTTTATTTGATTATAATTGAAAGAAGTCCAAGTCTTTTTGTAGTCGAGTCCACCGCATTGTGAGTAAAACAAACTCATCCCTTGACTCCTGTAAGTTATGGGTATTTCCATTTTTAATGATGCATTTGAACCACTTAACATGATATCTACATCACCTAACTCGCAAAGGTGTGGGTATAACTGATGCGCTCGGCTAATATGTCCATTGCCAGTAGCTTGTACAGAATAAAGTATCTTCATTTAAAAGGTTGCTATTTTTTTGTGACTTAATTTGCTATTGAAATTAAGATTAAAAATTTCTTGATATAGTGATGCTTCTGCTTTAATATCTTCACTATGTTGTTCATCAAAATCTTCTGTCAATACTATTTCGTCTTCTGAGTGTTTATATAGTGTCCAAGATCCATGATTATATTCTAAAGAAGTACAGTTCTCCACCCAGTCCCCACTATTTAGATATAGAACATTGCCATTAGGAGATTCAATTATTCTTTGTTGTGGCTGATGAATATGTCCACATATGACGGTATCAAAGTGTTGGTCAATGGCTAGTTCAGCGGCTATAGTTTCAAAATTTGATATCCATTGCACAGCTTTTTTTACACCAGATTTAACACGTTTAGAGAGACTAATTTTTTCTTTGCCAAAGTAATGCAAGATATCATTTATTAATCTATTAGTCCAGATTAGGACATCATATCCTTTACCACCAAGTTTTGCTAATATCTTTGCCCATCCTTTGGTAGTAGCATCAAAAATGTCGCCATGAAAGATCCAAGTCTTTTTGCCGTCTAGGTTTAAAATCAACTTATCTTCCAAATGAAATTTACCTATTTTTAGACCAGAATATTTCCTAAGTGCTTCGTCATGATTTCCAGTAATGTAGTAAGTCGTAGTGCCTTTTTCAGTCATCTTTAGGATTTGTCGTAGTACTTGCATATGACTTTTTGGGAAATAGTTTTTACTGAAGTTCCAGATGTCGATGATGTCGCCATTTAGGATTAGCGTTTGTGGGTCGATAGATTTAAGGTAGTCGAGTAATTGATTGGCATGACATCCATATGTTCCCAAATGTAAATCACTCAATACAACTAATTCAATGTGTCTTTTATTCATTTACAAATAATTATCCTGCAAAAGTCACTGTTATATATTACCTGACTGTTAACTCCAGCATAAGTGTATATTAATTTTCATAATATGACTAACGTATCGAGTAAATAAAAAATGCCGCACTAGAATTATTCTAATGCGGCATTTAAAGTTATGGGATTATAAGTCCGTGAAATAGACGAACATTTAAGTTTTTTGTACTATGATTTGGGGAGTACAACTGTGTCTATGACATGAATCACACCATTTGATTGGTAAACATCTGCTATTGTTACTTTTGATGTTCCTCCATTTTCATCAGTAAGAATAACATCCTTTCCTTTTTGTGATGCTTTAAGTTTTCCACCAGCTACTGTGGTGAAAGTGGCAGTACCATTACCTTTTTTAATTGCAGCTACAATAGCTTTTGCATCAAATTTTCCAGCTAAAACATGATATGTCAAAATTCCTGTCAAAGTGGCTTTGTTTTCAGGTTTCACCAATGTCTCTACTGTGCCTTTTGGTAATTTGTCAAATGCTGCATTATCAGGTGCAAATACTGTAAAAGGTCCTGCAGACTGTAATGTTTCTACTAAACCTGCTGCTTTTACTGCTGCAACCAAAGTTGTATGGTCTTTGGAATTGACAGCGTTTTCTACTATGTTTTTTGTCGGGTACATTGCTGCTCCACCAACCATTTTAGTGTCTTGGGCCATCGTTTCTGTGTTGGAAAAGATAAAAGCACACACTGCGAAAATAAAACTACTGAACTTCATCATAATATTAAATTTTTATTTGTTTATACATCTACATACGAACGTTAAACAAAATGTGGATTTATTTTATGAAGATTTTTTTGAATAAATAATTTATTATTATATTAAATGTTTCATATTCAGTTAGTTACATTCAGAATGGATGCTTTATTATTTTAATTTATATAAATAATAAATGTCAGACACTAATTATTCCTGAAATAAGTGAGCTCTTTTCCATCTTTTATGTGACCAAAGCCAAAATTGTGGATTAGAAATAATCTCTTTTTCTAGTATTCTTGTATATTTTTCTGTGATGTCTTCATTTTCTAAAGTAGAACCTTCGCAAATGGGAATGATATCTAGCGTGTAGAATACTTTTTCTCTTTCTACGTGTTCAGGTATTTGTTTTAGGTAAACAACAGGTAGATTGTATTTTTTTGCTAGTTTCTCAGCGCCATTGAGCCAAGGCGTTTTCTGATTCAAGAATGTATTCCAATATACTCCATTCATATTGACAGGTGTTTGGTCACCTATAAAAATGTACATTATCTGTTCGTTTTTTAATTTAGTCATGATGCGTGCCGTCTGTTCGATAGGGTATAATTCTAAGCTATACTTTGACCTTATCCCATGCATGACATCGTTTATAGCTTTATTTGAAATTGGTTTGTAAAAAGCAACTACCCTTGATTTTATTAAAGTGGGAAATAGGACCATGTTCATTTCCCAATTGCCATAATGCGATGCAGTGACTATACAACTTGTATTCATTGATGAAAATCTTTGCCATTCAATTGAGTTTGATGGTCGAATAGCTGTCATCAGTTTTTCTTTAGGCCAAGCCATTATATACATACTTTCTCTAAAATATCTAATCAATACATCATAATATTGATTCATAATTAACTCGATCTCGTCATTAGATAAAGTTTTTTCAAAGCTATTTGTAAGGTTTGATTTGATGACTTTTTTTCTGTATTTAAGTAGGTGCTTTAGTAGTATTTTTATTTTCCATAGTAGAATTTCGAATAAAATAGGAGTGTAATTTATTATTAATTTTATAAATTTTAGTATGATATGGATTATAAATGATTTCAATACTAGGTGATTATTTGATTTGGTTTTACAACGATTTTACCCAAAGGCGTCATGGCATTTATAAGATGGATTGCATCGAACTTTTGGATTTCAGACACAAAAATATCCTTTTTTATTATTTTGTTATTCAAAATTAAACTAGATCTCATCACTCCTTCCAAAAGAGGTAGATTGGGTGTAAAATATTGGGTGCCTTTTTGGAATACATAATTGTAGTAATATGCGTCTGTGACTAAGTTGTTTTTAACGATCATGATCTCATCACTATCATCTTTAGCTGCAAATAAAGTGTCTAATTCTTTTCTTTCTTCAAATTTGAAAGGGTAGGAGATGGTATCGCTTTGTATGATTTTGATTTTATTTATTGTCCTTATCTGGTAAGCTTGAAAAGTGATTTCTTCTATTTCTTGACTGTACACGATTCTACATTTTACCAGTCCATCAAGACAATTTGCTGGAATAATTATTTTTTTCCTTAAATTGATTGCGTTTGTAAGATTCCAGAGTTTTGCTCTTGATTCATTACATCTATTTTCATGAAGATTTAGAAGGCTTATTCTCCCATTCAATATCCGAATACTTTCTATCAATTTAACCATCTAAAAATGATTAATTTTACCTAAAGGAATATAGACCTTATCAATCATTTCTTGGTATTCTGATGCACATTCACTTCTATAGGTGATACCACAACCACTTCTATAAATCAACTTATCATCTTGTTTTTCAATGTATCTAATCATGACTCCTGAGTCAACATTATCCCCATCAAATATACCAAAAACACCTGTATAATATCCACGATTATCTATTTCGTTTGCTTTGATGATCTCCACTGTTTTTTTCTTTGGAGCTCCTGAAATACTTCCTGCTGGGAGTAATTTTGCAAATATGGTGCCCAAGTTTTCGTTAAAATCAATCGGTAATGTTCCTTCTATTTCTGAACTGACTTGAAGTAATGTTTTAGTAGAAGTAACAAGTTTGTCTATGTATCTGAATTTATTGACTTTCACATTGGTTGCTACCATACTTAAATCATTTCTTAGTAGGTCTACGATGGTATAATGTTCGGCTGTTTCTTTGACGTCATTTAGAATATTGGATTCGGCATCAGGAATACTAGCATCGATGGTACCTTTCATAGGGAAGGTAAATATTTTACCATTTATGATCTTTATAAATATTTCAGGTGACGACACTATAAACTGATCTTTGTAATAAAGTTTGTATCGTGCGTGTGAAATATTAAAGAGTTCTCTCAGCGTATAATTAGTTTCTATTGGTGTGGGAAATGTCAAATTGAGCAGAAAAGAATTTCCATATAAAATTTCCTTTTTTGCTGCATCAAATGATTTTGAATATTGACCAATAGGCATCGGTTTTGGTAAGAAATGTAAAGGCTTAGATTGTGTACCAAATAACGAATAATTTTTTATATCATTAAATTTATAATATATATCATTCGGTATTTGTCCAAGTTTTAATATTAATGGATTTTTTAATTCGAAATCTAGGATAAAAATGAATGGTGACTTTTCTTTTCCCAATTGGTTCATTTTGTCTACCCAATTCATGTGTCTATGACCACTTTCTTCTGTCTTATTCTCGCGCATGCTTTGCCCTTATTCTAATCCTAAGATGATCATAAAAAATGTTATTTTCTTGAATAGTAGTAGTAAATGTTTGTAGTCCATTTTTCAGGGTCTGGCTCTTTTGTTGGGTCGGTAACATACTCTTCTATCATCGGTACATCCATAAATAGTTGTCTATCTTTCATAAAATCTCCCATGGCATTATGTGCTTTGCCAGAATTTCTTTTATCTCCACGATATACTATTTTTAATGCTGGTTTGGAAGGTATACTAACAGCATTAGATTCAGGTATATTATTTAGTTGAGCTAGCGTGGGTAGGGCAGCGGCCATATCAGATTTTTGTTTAGCTTCGTCCCAAGTGTAGTATAAGCCACAAGGCATTCCTGATACTACAATATTAGCATTAAGCGCTTTCTGGTATAAGGCGCTTATGTTTTGGGTGTAAAATTGACTAATATTTTCTATCGCCACTTCACCACGATGGGTAATAAAAAATTTAGGTGCAGGCAGTATTTCTTCGATTTGATATCCATTGTACAGCTTTTGTACTAATCTTTCATTTATGAGTGCTGTGAGATTCTCTGCATCTTTCATTAGGACTTTTTCTAGTTTCCATTTGCTGATAAATTTTACAAGATTAGACAAAAAACCTGTTTCGGTCGTCGCCTTTATCTTTAAAACAGTGTGTAGAGAATCTTTTGACTCTACAAAATAGACATGGTGGATTTCATTTTTACTGACAGGTGATTGGATGATGTATATACTATCATTATCGTGACTGGAAGCTATTTTGATAATTCCATTATTAATTTTGAGCCCACTATATTCGCATGAACTACCGTTTCCTACGGTGTTGCCTGGAAAGGTAATATTGGTGGAGGTATCTGATAACAATAATGAATTCCATCTAGATTGTGTTTGCAAATCATTTATGGCATTAAAAATTACATTGGCAGGTGCATCTATGTCTCTTTGTATTTCTACCGTATATTTTTTGCTCAATACAAGTGATAAAACAGTTATAACAATTAAAATTATCCCGATGTAAAGGGCATATTTTTTGGTATTTGTCATGATACAATGATTAAGTTGATTGGTATAATATTGCGTCCACTTCGAAAACATAAATTTATTGACAATCAACTTTTTTCACCCTGTCCCTAAAGGTAAACGTTTAATTATCAATGAAGTAGGAATTCGAGATTTCTCATTTTGTTTGAACTACGGACTTTTCTGAGTAGACTCAATATTATATTGCTTTGTAAAGATACACATAATTTCTGAATCTAAGAAAGCCCTTAACAAATAAAAAAAGGTTTACATCTCATTTTGATGCAAACCTTTTGTATTTTATTGTAAATCAATGCGTTGGCAAGTTTACACCGTCATAATGTCTTTCTCTTTGACTTCTATGAGCTTATCTATTTTTGCAGAATATTGGTCTACAAGTTTTTGTACTTCGTCTTCCTTTCTTTTTCCCATATCTTCAGGAAAACCATCTTTAACTTGTTTTTTAAGGAAGTCTAGCATTTTGTGTCTATGAGCTCTGATACCCACTTTTGATTCTTCCCCTGCTGCTTTTGCTTGTTTTACCATGGTGATTCTTCGTTCTTCACTCATTGGTGGAATCATGAGACGTACCACTTCACCATCATTCATAGGAGTGATGCCAAGATTTGCTTCAAAAATTGCTTTTTCTATCAGTGCTAGGGTCTTTTTTTCCCATGGTTGAATACTGATTGTTCGAGCATCTGGCGTACTGATATTAGCTACCTGTGACAAAGGTGTAGGCGAACCATAATATTCTACCATGAGACCATTGAGCATTGCTGGTGAAGCTTTACCTGCCCTAATTTTGTTCAATTCAAAAACTAAATGTTCGATCGCTTTGTCAAATGACTCCACTGTCTGCATCAATTGCAATTCTATTTCTTCGATCATGATTGTCTAAAATTTTGACTTAATAATGGCTGCAAAAGTAAAATCTTTTTGCAATTTTATTCTCTATTGCCCATAAATCTTAAAAGAAAATAAAGGAAAGTTACCAATGAACCTAAAGCTGCTGTCACATAAGTCATTGCTGCCCACCACAATGCATCTTTGGCACCATCATGTTCTGCTCCTTGCATAAAGCCTGAATCATCTAACCAAGCCAAGGCTCTATTGGATGCATCAAACTCCACAGGTAAAGTCACAAGACTGAACAAAGCAGTTAAGCCAAATGTAGCTGTCAGTATTAACATTAATGTATTACCGCCAATACCTGCGCCCATACCAAACATTACACCCATAAATAGGAATTGTTGAATACTACTACTGAATTGTACAGCAGGCACTAGTTTAGACCGCAAAGTAAGCATACTGTAAGCTTCTGCGTGTTGGACTGCGTGTCCACATTCGTGTGCGGCAACTGCAGCTGCGGCTATTGTTCTACCATTGTAAACGTCTGGAGACAATGCGACAGTTTTATTGGCAGGGTTGTAATGGTCGGATAAGAAACCCTGCCCCATCACCACTTGTACATCCCTGATGCCATAGTGTGAAAGCATTTTTTCAGCAATCTCTTTACCATTCATACCACTGCGGGTATCTATTTTATTGTAATGAGCAAATTTGGACTTCAACCTATTTCCGACAAGGAAACCAATAAGGGTGAAAACTCCTAAAATTACATAATAACCGATCATGTGTTTTAAATCTGTGTTTTAAATTTTGTTAAATTAATTGATAATAGCAAATCCTGTATATGGTTGCAATGCTTTAGGTATCTTTATACCTTCAGGAGTCTGATGGTTTTCTAGAAGCGTAGCTACTATTCTGGCAAGTGCCAAAGCACTACCATTGAGCGTATGCGCCAATTTTGTTTTACCGTCTTCATCTCTAAATCGCAACTTCATACGATTGGATTGGAATGTCTCAAAATTAGACACTGAACTTACTTCTAGCCATCTACCTTGAGCAGCAGAATAGGTTTCGAAATCAAATGTCAGTGCCGAGTTGAAACTCATATCACCGCCACATAAACGCAAAATACGGTATGGAAGTTCCAATTTATTTAACAAACTTTCTACATGTGTCACCATGTCCATCAGGGTATCATAAGAATGGTCAGGGTGTTGCATTTGCACAATTTCTATCTTGTCAAATTGGTGTAATCTATTCAATCCCTTGACGTCAGAGCCATAAGAACCTGCCTCTCTTCGGAAACATGGTGTGTATCCCGTGAGCTTGATAGGGAAGTCAGATTTGTTTAAAATAACATCTCGGTATAGATTTGTAAGTGGCACTTCAGCTGTAGGGATTAAGTAGAAATCATCTTTTTCGCAGTGGTACATCTGACCTTCTTTGTCAGGTAATTGACCAGTTGCGAGGGCTGATTCTTTGTTTACAACGAGTGGTGGTTGTATTTCTTGGTAGCCAGCAGCAGTTGCTTCATCCAGGAAAAAATTGATCAAAGCTCTTTGTAAACGAGCACCTTTTCCTTTGTACACAGGAAACCCAGCACCAGTCAGTTTTACACCATCTTTAAAGCTTATCAAATTGAATTTTTCTGCAAGTTCCCAGTGAGGTAAAGGGCTTTCGCCCAAATCAGGCATATCTGCATTCCAAGCTTTAAAAACTTCATTATCCTCCGCTTTGAAGCCTACAGGGACAGAATGATGTGGTATATTAGGCAACTGAATGATCCATTCTTCGATAAGGTCTTTACTTTCCTTTAATGATTGTTCGAGCACTTTTGTCTCTTCCTTCAGGGTTGCTACTTGAGCTTTTAGATCATTAGCTTCTTGTGCTTTCCCAGATTTAAAAAGTCCCCCTATTTCATCTGAAATGGTATTAATTTTAAATAATAAATTATCTAAATTGGTTTGTGTTGCCTTCCTTTTGTCATCTTCAGCGACGATATTTTCTATGGAAGCAAGTTGTTGATCTGATACATTTTTCTTTTTTAAGCCTGCGATGAGTCTCTCTTTTTCTTCTCTAATAATGCTTATTTCGATCATTTTGCCTGAATTTTATTAAAAAAAGTATTTATTATGTTAAAAATTTAAATTTTTTGCAAAGATAGTGTTTTGAATATCAAAATTAATATCTATTTTTGCACTTTCAAATTTTTAGACTAACCTGTCATCCGACAGAAACCTTTCAAAATTATTTCTTTACCCGTTTTTAGGATATTCTTATCCATCGTGATGTATCCATTAAGCAGTACAGATTTTAAATTAATCTTAATTTATTAATTTCATTATAGAATAGTAATCATATGTATGATATTTTGCAGTTAAACGATATGCTCGTACCTAAACTTAAGGATGTAGCAGAGCGTATGGGCTTAGGTAATAGTATTAAAAAACTAAGCAAACAAGAACTGATCTACAAAATACTTGACGAACAAGCTATACGTGCTAAAAAAGCCGTAAAAGAAGAAACTAAACCAGAAGTCAAGCAAGTAATCATAGAAGAAGTAGAAATAGAAGTTCTAAATAAAGATGCTGTCGAAGAAGTGAGTACAGTAGCTGAACCTAAAAAAAGAGGTAGGAAGCCAGCTTCTGCAAAAGCAGTAGAAACCGAAGTTAAAGCACCAGTAGTAGAGGAAGTAGTGCCTGTAGAAACAGTAGAAGAAAAAAGTGCTAAAATAGAAGCAGCAGCTGCAGCTAAAAGAGAAAGGGTAAAAATAGTGGTTCCTGCTGAAAAAGTAGTTTATACTCCTAAAGTGGAAGAGCCAAAAGTAGTTTTAGAAACTACAAAGACAGAGCCACAAGCACCAGTCCAAAGACCTAATCCAGGCAATGTGCCATCAGAACCTAATACAAACCCTGCTACACAAAGATTTGAACAAAGATCACGTGGTCAATATCCAAATCAGCAAGGTAACCCTAATGGCGAATACAGAAGACCAATCCAACCTATCGCAGAAGTAAAACCAGAAGAACCTAAGTTTATACCAGATTTGGACGGTGTGATAGAAAGCGAAGGTATTTTAGAATTGATGGTAGATGGGTATGGTTTTTTAAGATCATCTGATTACAATTACTTATCTTCTCCTGATGATATTTATGTGTCGCCTTCTCAGATAAAATTATTCGGACTTAAGACTGGAGATACTGTTCTTGGTTCTATACGCCCTCCAAAAGAAGGTGAAAAATATTTTGCCCTTTTAAAAGTAAGTAGCATCAATGGTCTTGATCCGCAGAAATTAAAAGAAAGAGTACCTTTCGATTATCTTACACCTTTATTCCCTACTGAAAAACTGAAGTTATGTTCGCATCCTTCAGGTAAGGATTATGGCAATAGGATGATAGATATGTTTACACCTATAGGAAAAGGACAGAGAGGACTTATCGTAGCACAACCAAAAACAGGTAAGACCTTTTTACTAAAAGATATAGCCAATGCCATTGCAGACAATCATCCTGAGTGTTATTTGCTCGTCTTACTTATAGATGAAAGACCTGAAGAAGTTACAGATATGCGTAGAAGTGTAAATGCAGAAGTAATTGCAAGTACCTTTGACGAACCAGCGGAAAACCATGTAAGGGTAGCAGGCATTGTACTCGAAAAGGCAAAAAGATTGGTAGAAAGCGGACATGATGTTGTGGTTTTACTTGACTCTATCACCAGGTTAGCAAGGGCTTACAACACGACTGCACCTACGAGTGGAAGGGTATTGTCAGGTGGTGTAGAAGCAAACGCATTACATAAACCTAAAAAATTCTTTGGAGCTGCGAGGAATATAGAAGGTGGAGGATCACTTACCATTTTGGCTACTGCGCTTATCGATACAGGTAGTAAAATGGATGAGGTCATCTTTGAAGAATTTAAGGGTACAGGAAATATGGAATTACAGCTTGATAGATCATTGGCTAACAAGCGTATGTATCCAGCTATCGATATCACGAAGTCTAGTACAAGGAGAGAAGAGTTATTACTTCCTGAGAGCATACTTCAAAAATTATTTGTACTTAGAAATCATTTGGCTGATATGAAGCCGGACGAAGCTATGGACTTTATCAAAAAGCACATGATGGGTACTAAGACCAATGAAGAGTTTATTGTATCGATGAATGGCTAATCGTCCAATAATTTACTAAACAGCTAAATTAATCTTAATAATTATTATATTTTTTCAAAGTAAAATTTTACCTTTGCGCTTCTTTTTAAAAATGTCCCATTGACACGCCTAAAAAGAGTCCAAAATTTAGAATTTCAATAAAAAGTTAGATACATAATATGAAACGTACATATCAACCGTCCAAAAGGAAGAGATCAAATAAACACGGTTTTAGATCAAGAATGGCTACCAAAAATGGTAGAAGAGTTTTGGCGAAAAGAAGAGCAAGAGGCAGATATAAATTGACTGTATCTGACGAAAAAGGAGTAAAGTAAGATAGTACTTCCTTAAGATTATAAAATTCTGAATACGAGTGATATCATTTGTATTCGGAATTTTTTATTTAGTGAAGTTTATACTACATCATCAAGAAGCTACACTAATTGGTGAAAGGGAATTATTTCATTTATCAATGCATTTTTGTACATGTATAACCTAATTCTACTATCTTGCCTTTTTTATTGCTCAGTCGACGCTAGTGGGATCTAGTGGGAACTCAGTGGGAACTTGGTGGGAACTCAGTGGGAACTTGGTGGGAACTCAGTGGGAACTCGGTGGGAACTCGGTGGGATTACATACGGAACGTGTACGGAGCATGTACGGAACGTGTAGGGAGTAAGTACGGAGTATATAGGGAGGATGTAGGGAGCAAAATGGGCAGAAAGTAGGTAAAACCAGTCAAAAGTTTGGTTTTTTCATTTTTGTCATCAAAATAAACCTTTGTATAAGTAGACGTATTCAATTCAGCATATAAAAGATAAATTTTTTGGACAGAAGATTGAAAAGTAAGAAGATCATAGATAAGCTTTTTCAAGAAGGGAAGTCTTACTTTTCGTATCCTATTAAGTTGGTTTATCTACCACTCAAAGATAAAGATGGGGAATATGGGATGCAATATACCGTATCTGTAAGTAAAAGGATTTTTAAAAAAGCTGTTGATCGTAATAAGGTGAAAAGACAAATGAGAGAAGCTATTAGACTCAATCTCACAGACGTGGTAGATGTAGAATCAACTTCGTTTCTAGCTATGATGTTTATTTATGTAGGCAAAGAAAAATTAGAATACGGTACTATTGAAAAAGGAGTCAAGAAGCTAATGCCCAAGATATCTAGGTTGATGCAAGGTAATGTTTGATGTGAATAATTTGTTTCGTACCTAAAGGCACGGAGGAGATTGTGGTTTACATGAATGCAACCGATATGTCGTCCCTGACGGGACTGGAATGATAAATGGATACTGTTACTGGATTTTTACGCTAATTATCGCGGATTTAATCTTCTTGACGCTAATTTGCTCGAATTTCACTAATTATTGTTTCGTACCTAAAGGCACGAAGGAGATTATGGTTTGCATGAATGCTACCGATATTTTGTCCCTGACGGGACTGGAATGATTATTGAGATAGTTTGTTTGGTTTTTACGCTAATTTTCGTGGATTTAGCTAATTTAATTTTCTTGACGCAAATTTGCTCGAATTTCGCTAATTATTGTTTCGTACTAAAGGCACGAAGGAGATTGTGGTTTGCATGAATGCTACCGATATGTCGTCCCTGACGGGTCGGACTGGAATGATAAGTGAGATAATTTGTTTGGTTTTGACGCTAATTTTCGCGGATATCTCTAATTTAATTTTCTTGACGCAAACTTGCTCGAATTTCACTAATTATTGGTTCGTACCTAAAGGTACGGAGGAGATTGTGGTTTGCATGAATGCTACCGATATTTTGTCCCTGACGGGACTGACTGGAATGATAAGTGGATCCTGTTACTGGATTTTTACGCTAATTATCGTGAATTTCGCTAATTTTTTTTTCAGTGATTGTTGTTGATTTTGATGGATGATTATTGAATATTTATGGTATGTTGTATAGGATTTAATAGATGTTTTATAGTTGGTTTTACTGGACTATTTTTGTTTTAAAACATG
This sequence comes from Saprospiraceae bacterium, assembly GCA_035326365.1. Taxonomy (GTDB): domain Bacteria; phylum Bacteroidota; class Bacteroidia; order Chitinophagales; family Saprospiraceae; genus OLB9. The sequence goes on from DAOLFJ010000081.1 coordinate 15,292, forward strand.
TAAAAAGTAGTCATCTTGAGTACTTTGATTACAAATATTGTTGTGATTATGCTTTTGTGGATTGGGGCTGGCGTGGGTGAAAAGTTGAATTCTTAGGGATGAAAATTTAAAGATGTTTTATCATATTTTTGGGATATAAGAAGCATCTAATCAATAATATATGCATATATTTATATTGTAATGATGAAAATCATAAAAAATAATTAAGGTCAAAAACTATAAAGAATGATAAAAAATGGCTACGTTTGTGGTGCAATTTAAATCGTAAAAATGAAGTATGGCAGATAACATATTAAAAAAAATATGAAATATTTTCTGATAACTTATACTCTGTATAATTTTATTGATTAGCTTTGCGCTTTATTACGCCATGTCAAAGGATGTGGTGAATTTCTGAATGACGAATAAGGAATAAGAAAACTACGCCTGGGCGATTACCATCCCTACTTGAAGACGAAAATCAATTATTTGGTAATCAACCTGTTTCTATTTCTTATATAGTATTTATAGTACTTTACTTGAAGACGAAAATCATAGTATATATTATAATACTGCACGACTAAGGTTGATAAATAAATTTCTTAGGCCTACTTGCTTAGACGCTAGTGGTGGGCTTGTCATATAAATATGGCTAATTTATTATTTTTTAAATAACATTTATTTTTTAACCAAAACTCAATCTCATGAAGAAAT
>DAOLFJ010000449.1:0-3078 GCA_035326365.1 Saprospiraceae bacterium
TTGCACTTTAAAAAGTACAGATATGATTGTCAATAAAAAATTGGTATTGGTGCGTTAAGATTACAATCAGAAAATGATTTGGTGAATATTTGATATTTTGTAAATGCAAAAATCTAATATTCTCCCAACTATCTTATAGCTTTGTTGTTACATTGCATATAGAAATATCACATGGATTTTAACATAGCCGACTTATTACAAAGGGCACTCAATCTGGAGTTTTTGACTGCTGAAGAAGGTCTTTTTTTGTTTGAAAACGCACCTACTGCATCATTGATGTATGTGGGTAATGCCATCAGACAACATCATGTACCCGGAAAAACAGTCACTTGGATCATAGATAGAAATTCAAACACAACAAATGTTTGTATAGCAAATTGTAAATTTTGTAATTTCTACCGTCGACCAGGACATGAAGAATCCTATATCACTTCCATAGAAGAATATAAACAGAAGATAGAAGAAACTTTTGCTTATGGTGGTGAACAGTTGCTGTTGCAAGGCGGACACCATCCAGATTTAGGGTTGGATTATTATGTCGGTTTATTTAAGGAATTAAAAAGTCTTTATCCTAACTTAAAGTTACACGCACTAGGACCACCAGAAATTGCACACATCACTAAGCTCGAAAAGTCAACCCATATCGAAGTACTTCAAGCATTAAAAGATGCTGGACTAGATTCTTTGCCTGGCGCAGGTGCTGAAATACTGGACGATAGGGTACGAAGATTGATATCAAAAGGAAAATGTGGTGGACAAGAATGGCTAGATGTCATGAGAGCAGCTCACAAACTAAACATCACAACATCAGCTACTATGATGTTTGGACACATTGAAACAAATATGGAGCGTATGGAACATTTTGTGGCTCTCAGACAAGTGCAAAGTGAAAAACCTTCTCATGCAAAAGGATTTTTAGCCTTTATTCCATGGCCTTTTATGGATGAAGATACTATACTCAAAAAGATAAAACGTGCGCGCAATCAGTGCACGGGTGACGAATATATCAGGATGATAGCCATGAGCAGAATCATGTTACCAAACGTCATAAACATCCAAGCTTCATGGCTTACTGTTGGTAAAAAGACGGCCCAACTTTGTCTTCATGCAGGTGCCAATGATTTTGGAAGCATCATGATAGAAGAAAATGTAGTTTCTGCTGCAGGTGCTGCGTTTAGATTTACGGCAGATGGTATTCAGAATGCAATCCGAGAAGTAGGTTATATACCACAACTCAGAAACCAACAGTACGAATACAGAGATGTACCTAGCAATATCAAACAGCAACAACTCGATAGAGAAAAAATGCTGGTAGATTAAAATACGTCTCCATTATACTCGTAAAAAATTATTTCAAGGAATAGGATTTTCCAAGGGGTTTAAACCCCTTGAATCAAACATAAAAGGCTCCGATCATTCAGAGCCTTTTTGCTTTTTCATAGTTTAAACCAATTAACCAATAATATCTAACAAAATTCTACATCTTAGCCAACCATTACATAATTTTGAAGCGTATTGAGATCTCTAATGAGAATCTTGCTACTTTTTCTAGACCCATAATGTATGAAATTCTCTTTTTTCAATTCATTAAGAATCCTTGCCACTGTTTGTCTGCTTGTATCCGTAAGATAAGCAATCTCTCTATGAGACATACCGTGATCAATCAGACATTCATTGATACCGATTTTGACTCCTTTGCGAGTACCTGTGCGGAATATGAAATCTACTATTCTTTCTTTTGCTTTTCTGAACACAAAATTCTGTAACCTTTCTTCCAGATTCTGAAGTTTGGTAACGATTATATTCATTATTGAAGTTGCAAAAACATTGTTTTCTACTATCAAAGATTGGAATACACCTACAGGAATCTTATAAAACTTAACTTCTGTCATCGCTTCAGCATATTCTTTAGTGACGAGTTCTGAAGTAAAGATATTTTCTCCAAAAACTTCATTGTCATATACAAGTTCCTTGGTCAATGTCTTGCCACATGATGCAACCATTCCCAATTTCACACTACCCTTTTCAACCAAATATACATAATCCATTGGTGAACCGATGTTGTATATTACAGCGTTTTTAGCAACCTTGCCGAAAATTGCTTCAGCTGCTAATGTTTCCAATTGTGCTGGCGTCAATGTTTTTAAGATTCGCATCTCTCTGAGAGCAATAACCTTAAGTGAATTGTTCATCATATCTTGATATTTGATAGTAATATGCATGAAGTAGGAAATACCCCTAGTGATTTTGAGATAATTATTAAAATTTTGTTAAAAAATATTTTCAAACAATATCCTATACCCTATTTTACTTGCAAAAAAGTAATAAATTTCTTTAGATGACCACAATCATAAATTGACTTTGACCAAAAATTTGGGTAGAATAAATTCTTTGCTATCTTTGCAAATTAAAATTAGTCTAAATAATAACATGACCGTTCAGCGTACATTATTAAGTCTTTTACCAGGAGAATCAGCATTTATAGATAAACTAGATGTAGGCATTAGTACCTGTAAATTGCTCAATCTCGGTGTATTGCCAAAAACAAAAGTTACCATGGTCAGAAAAGCGCCATTCGGTGGTGCTTATTATATTAAACTTGACGGTCATCAACTAGCAGTTCGAACAGAAGAAGCGGCAACGATTATTTTGGAAAATCAAATATGAAGATATCAAAACTTAATATTGCCCTTTTGGGAAATCCTAATTCTGGTAAATCGTCGCTTTTCAACCATTTGACTGGCTTAAGACAACATGTATCCAATTTCCCTGGTGTCACTGTAGATAAAAAATCAGGGAATATCTTTTTAGAAAATGGCGTAGAAGCCAATGTTATTGATTTTCCTGGGACGTATAGCGTTTATCCAAACTCCTCAGAAGAAAAAATTGTCATTAATATCCTCACAGACAAAACTAATGACAATTATCCAGATTTAGTCGTTTATGTAGCAGACGCCACCCAACTAGAACGACATTTATTATTTGCCACTCAGATCATTGACCTAGGTTTGCCAATGATTTTTGTGCTCAATATGATCGACCTGATTTCTGAGCAAGGAGATATATTGGATATAAAAC
>DAOLFJ010000082.1:0-15974 GCA_035326365.1 Saprospiraceae bacterium
AATCATTTGATTAATTTATATACTTTTGCGGCTGCTAAATAAATTTTTCATGTCGAAAAGAATAATTTTTACCATAATTTCTGGTATTTTTATGTGTGTGTCTGCGATGGCTCAGAATGGAACCATAAGGGGAAATGTGTACGAAAAAGAAACAGGAAACCCTATTGTTTACTGTAATGTGCAGATAGAAGGCACCAAATTAGGTGCTACTACAGACCTTGATGGTTTTTATGTCATCTCTAATGTGCCGCCAGGAGAATATAAATTAGTTGCAACTTATGTTGGTTTTGATAGTATTTCTGCTTTTGTTAAAGTGAGGACGTCTTCTGTAGTTTATCAGGCATTAACAATGGTTGAAAATTCCATACAATTGGGTGAAGTGAGCATTTCTGCAGCAAAAGAGGTATCCAGAACAACCGTAAATATTTCTCAAGTATCCGTATCTCCAAAACAGATTAAGTCATTACCTTCCGTAGGTGGTGAGGCGGATATTGTTCAGTATCTCCAGGTAATCCCGGGTATTGTATCTACAGGTGACCAAGGTGGTCAGATATACATACGTGGTGGGTCGCCTGTTCAAAACAAGATTCTTCTAGATGGACTAAATATATTTAACCCATTCCACTCTATCGGTTTTTATTCCGTTTTTGAGACAGAACTTATCAAAAATGTGGATGTACTCACAGGTGGTTTCGGTGCAGAGTATGGTGGTAGGACATCTGCAATCGTGGACATTAAGACTAGAGAAGGTAACAAAACCAGAACGAGTGGTTTCCTAAGTGGTGGCCCTTTTATGGTCAAAGCTCTTGTGGAAGGCCCAATCTCTAAGTTTAAAGAAGGTGGATCTTCCGTTTCATATGTGTTAACTGCAAAAAAATCACTGATAGAGGAGACATCTAAATCATTGTACGCTTATGCAGCTGAGAATGACTCCATTGGTCTACCATTCAAATTTCAAGATTTCTATGGTAAAGTTTCTGTTAACACATCTAATGGAAGTAGAATTAATTTGTTTGGATTCAATTTTAACGATGCTTACCAAAATCCTTTACTAGCAACTATTGATTGGAAAAACTCAGGTGGTGGCGTTAATTTTAGTTTGATACCATCGGGCAGTAATATATTAGTTAGTGGTTTGGTAGGTTTTTCTACCTACAATGTTGGAATCAAAGAATTAGATGCCGCACCACGAACTTCAGATATTGATGAATTGACAGCAAATATTGACTTTTCATTTTTCGGAGAGAAGAGTGAAATAAAATATGGTCTAGAAATAAGAAGTATTCGAACTGATTTTGAATTCGTAAATCCTTTTGGGAATACACTAAAACAAGAGCAAAATACTACGGAATTAGGTTTTTATGGTAAGTACAGACAAATAATCGGTAAGTTAATCATAGAACCTAGTGCTAGAATACAATATTATGCAGCATTGGGAGAAACGACTTTTGAACCAAGACTTGGTTTAAAGTATAACATCAATGATAATTTGAGATTCAAGGCTGCTGCAGGTAGATATACCCAAAACTTACTCAGTACATCCAATGAAAGAGATGTTGTGAATCTTTTTAATGGTTTCTTGACTGGACCTGAAGGACAAGTGCAAGGTTTTGATGGACAAAATATTAAAAATAAAATTCAAACTTCGCGCCATTTAGTAGGAGGTTTTGAATATGATTTAACCAAAAATATTCAGTTAAATATAGAAGGTTACTATAAAGATTTCCCTCAGATTATTGTTGTAAATAGAAACAAGGTGGATGTCGAACAAGCAGATTATGCCATCGAAACAGGTGAGGCATATGGTGTGGATTTTTCAATAAAATATGACTTAAAACGCCTTTATGTATGGGCTACTTATTCTCATGGATATGTAAATAGGAATGATGGAGAACAAGTGTATCCTACTGTATTTGACAGAAGACATAATGTGAATATGCTCGTTACTTACGATCTTGATAAAGATGCGTCATGGCAAATAAGTGCGAGATGGAATTTGGGTTCAGGATTTCCATTCACAAAAACAAAAGGTTTCTATAATTACCAAGATTACCAAAGTGGTGTTGGCACAGAATACGAAACGAATAATCCCAATAATATAGGTGTCTTATATTCAGATACCCGTAATGGAGGTAGACTCCCGTACTATCATAGACTAGATATGTCTGTGACTAAAAAAATAAAATTTTCTAAACATACAGGAGTAGAACTAAACGTAAGCGTCACAAATGCTTATGACAGACCGAATATTTTCTATTTTGATAGATTGAATTACGAAAGGGTAGACCAATTGCCGATCCTGCCTAGTGCAAGCGCAAAATTTTATTTCTAATTGTTTGGATATTCAGATTATTGTTTTACCTTTGCGCCCGTTAAAAACCTGACGACTGTTTTACGGTGGACTCAGGTTTGGTTTTTCAAATAATAAAATAAAATTTTAACAATGGCAGTAAAAATTAGATTGTCGAGAAAAGGACGTGCTAAAGCACCTTTTTACCATATAGTAATTGCAGATGCAAGAGCTCCTAGAGATGGTAAATTTATAGAAAAAATTGGTACATACAATCCTATGACTAAGCCAGCAACTATCGAAATCGATAGAAATGCAGCTTACGATTGGTTGACAAAAGGTGCACAGCCTACAGATACAGTAAAAGCAATTCTAAGATTCAAAGGTGTATATTATAAAAAACACCTTATGCGTGGTGTGAAAAAAGGCGCTATGACAGTAGAGCAAGCTGACACACTATGGCAACAATGGATTGATGCTAAAGAAGGTAAAATCAGTTCTAGAAGAGCTCAAACAGCAGCGGATCTTGAAGCATTCAGAAAATTAGTTTCTGGAGAAGCTAAAAAAGTTAAAGCTCCAGTAGCAGACGAAAGCGCACACGAAGCAGCAGAAGCATTTAAAGTTACTGAAGAATCAGTGGAAGCTCCAGCAGTTGAAGAAGTTGCTCCAGTAGCAGAAGAAGTTACAGAAACAGCTCCAGCAGTGGAAGAAGTGACTCCAGTTGTAGAAGAAGCAGTAGCAACAGAAGAAGCAGCTCCAGCAGTTGAAGAAGAAGTTGTTGCGGCAGTAGAAGAAGCAGCTCCAGCAGTTGCAACTGAAGAAGCATCAGAAGAAACAAAAACAGAAGAAGAAGCTTAATAAGTTCTTTTTCATAGACATAACATCCATACATTGGATTGCGAATATTTTAGGATATTCAAACAAAAACCTGATAAAACCGAAAATTTTATCAGGTTTTCTTTTATCATTTAGATTTTAAATAAACTGAATAATTTATAATTAAAATTTAAATGTAATTTTTAAGTTATTGAATACTAGTATTTAATGTAGATTCGTTTCTATTTTGTATTATTCTTCAATACGGTGTTTAAAATTTTTATTTACTTAATTTACAAAAAAATATTTGAATATGGAAGCTTTATCTGCTAATTACAAAAACCACCTTGATCAGCTCAAAGCTGCTATCCAAGCATCTGACCTTTTATCTACTTATTTGGAAGATGAATCTGATGAATTGTATAAAGCAATGATCGAAGCCTTCGAGCCGCATATTTTAGAATTGTATAATCTTGTAGCAGATAAAAACCCATTACAACTTGTTGCTTTAGAAAAAGAATTATTGGATCCAGGATTTGAAGGGTTATTTCTACCTAAGATTTTAGGTTATTCAGTTTTAAGAGGAGAAATAGATAACAATTATAAATACAAAAGACCACAAGATCACTTTAAGGCAATTCTTAATGCAATTTGTGAGTCCACTAACTTTGACTTAATTAAAACAAGAATAGGCCAAACTGTCCAAATTGGTTTTGCATTGAGTAGCGATATATGGTTGACAAATTTTATGGAACAATTGACAAATAAAAAAGTCAAGTCATTTCTAAATGTTCAGAAAGTAGATAAATTCCGTGATTTGGCTCAAAGGAAAATTGGTTATGAAAGTTACAGAAGACAGTTTCAGAATCAAAACTTCTTGACAGCTGATTTCCCGACTAATATTTCAGAATTAAAAGTACTTGGTTCATCATTGATTACTTTTCTTTCATACAGAGCAAACTGGAAATTTGACAATACCAATATACTTCCTGCATTAGATAAGTTGATTGCTAATGAAAGTTTGCATAATGATCCTGATTTCTTAGAAGTGATCATGATTACAGGTATGTTTTATGATGTGAATGAGTCAGCTCAAAAAATTATTTCTTCTATCTTCGATAAATTAAGAAAAGAAGAAGAAAACTTTGAAAATAAGTATTTCCAGCATTTACTTAGAATGTATAAGAGCTCTGTAGAAATCACACCTGATGCAGACAAACGTATGTCTAAAATTATCAATAAAAAGATAAATGATGGTGTTTCAGCGTATTACAATCTTATGGATGTAGTACATACTAAGGGATATGTCCACGAAGATACCATTAAACTTGTTAAAGAATACTATGACCAAAACAAAGGTGTAAGTATAGAAAATGAATGTCTAAGAGAAGGCATATTTGGGTATTGTGCTAGCTTCTTAAACAACTTAGATGCTCAAAGCTATACTGAATATTTTGAGATCAACAAAGTATTTGTCTCTTACATCAATACATTCTTCAATCAGAAATTCAATCAAAACATTAAAGATTTGAGTATGAATTATATCAATACCTTACTTGCAGTTTATACGGACAAGAGAGGTAGAGATTATCAAGATATAAAGAAATTTGTTACCAACACTTTCCTTGACTTAGGTTTTAAGTCTGAAAAGGAGCTTGCTGAATTATTTAAAACAAAAAAATAATTAATATTGTCCTAGTCTAAGAAGCACAAGGGTACAAGCATCTTCAGTGGTTATACCTTGTGCTTCAGCTAGATTTTTTAGTATTATATTTTCTGTTCCAGGGTTAAAAATGATCCTTTTAGGTTTTAAGCTTAAAATATAATCATAATACGCTTCTTGCAGTTTAGGATTTAGGTACAGGGTGACAGTATCAATTTCTGTATACTCTTTTTTCTCGGTTTCAATGACAGTATTTCCCACTTGTCCTTTTCGATTTCCTATTCCAAAAACGGTATGACCATTTTGTGTCAAAAGTTTTATAGCCATGTTCGAATATCGTTCTTCATTCTCTGAAGCGCCTATCACTAATGTCTGTTTGTTTGGCATATATTTTGTTTAATTAAATGAGTTTATTGAGTGATGAAACACTGATTTTATACTTTTAGTTTTCTGATAAAAATCATTTTTTACAAATTTGTAATAGGTAAATAGCCACTTTGTTAAAACAAGTATTATCTTTACACCCGATTTTAACGACTTTTCATATCTATTTTTAAGTAAATATATAAAGTTTTAAAAACGTGGGAATTAGTTTTTTTAAAATCTAGTTTCTGTACATTCAAAATATTATCTAAATATCCATGAACGTTAGTATCCGATTTATATTTATCTTCATATCACTTACTATTTTTGTAAGTGATAAGTTTAATAGTATTTCGGCGCAATGCAATTTTTCTGAAGGTCCTGCAGGTGAATTATGTACTACGGCAAATTATATTTGTGGAAGTGATTTAAATGGATATACAGGTAGACTACCTGATAGTTTATCTGCTCCCCAACTTTGGAGTGGCTTGTGTCAACTGGCTGGCAATGCGGATAATATTATTTGGTTTAGCTTTACGGCTTGTAGTAGTACCATAACATTAAGGATTGTACCATCAAATTGCACCCTAACGCAAACTGGGTACACTGGTATTCAGGCTGGTTTGTTTAGAAGTTGTGGTCGTAACGAATCTGTAGCATGTTCTGATCACCCACTAGGCGATGGAATTGTAAATCCTTTTAATTTGACATTTAATGGTTTCATACCTGGTGAGCCAGTGTTTCTGTTTCTAGATGGATATGCAGGTTCAGTATGTGATTTTAGAATTGAGGTTTTAGAAGGTGTAGATTTGAATCCTGTGACACCTCCAGATGCTTCATTATTAAATGATGGTTTTATTACTGGTCCCAATCAGTTAGAATGTAAAGATCTTAATGTAGCACAAACTTATAATTTGACTGCCCCACAATGTGAAGTTTCTTATAATAATGCATGTGGTCAGTCTCCGAATAATATTGCAGATAGCATTTGTTATGTTTGGAATATCAATCCATCTTCTGGTAGTTATTTTAATAACACAGATAGTGTAGGCCGTAATGCTGATATAATTTTTACAGAACCAGGTGTTTACGAAATTTCAGTCCAAGGCTTTTTTCATCCATTTTATGGTGGCAGTTGCGCAAATGCTGCATGTGGTGATATCAATACATGGACAGTAACTGTTTCTCCACCCGATACAACCTTAAATAACCCGCAATTCATTTGTCCAGGTAATTCTGTAGATTATTGTGGTTTCACCGTCACGAATGATACAACCATTTATTGTACAACAGACCCATGCCATGTCATCATACAACCATTTCAGGTTGGTACTAATAATGTAAATCAGATGGGCACGCAGTATATCTGCGAAGGATCTACTTATAATTTTCAAGGTGTTAATTATTCCAATACAGGGAACTACAGTGTAGTCGATATCAATGATTGTACGTTATTACATACATTTAGGGTAGAGATCGTGAATGTACAAACAGGTATAAGTGCACCTCTAAGTAAATTAGATTGTATTAATACAAGTTTATTACTTACTGGATCTGCGGTCACTAACGGTGTTTTTGGTGTATCATATCAGTGGCAGAATAGTAGTGGTCAACCATTATCTTCTTCATTAATCTTGTCACCAACCTTACCTGATACCTATAATTTCACTGCTTTTGTTAATTTACCTTCGGGTAATTGTACATCAACATCTCAAGTATCTATTACCCAAGACATCAAAAAGCCGTCTGTTACAGCCTTTAAACCAGTTTTAAAATGTAGGTTGCCAAATGACGCTCCGGCAGTTTTGACATTAGTGACAAATGATGCAATACAATCAGCAACGTGGCAAACACCGAATGGTGGAAATGCGACAGGATTAAACATCTTAGTTGATTCATTAAATGCTGTGACAGGACTACCGTACCAATTTACAGCAATAGGACAAAACGGATGTAGACTAGATACAAGTTTTGTAATTGATTATAATTATCAAGTTGCAGATGTCAATATCACTGGTGAAAACTTAACTTGTTATAAACCAAAGGTTGAGTTAGTTTTAACTTCAAGTCTCTCTTGGGACAGCATCAGATGGGAAAGAGTAGATCCAAACGCAAATATTTTTTACGATAGCAATAATAAACTAGTATTAGATAATGTAGACACTGAAGGTTTATTTAGGGCTAACGTAATGGCATCATCAAGTAAATGTTGGAGTTATGGAGAAATGCGAATATTTGATAACAAAATCAGTCCTAGGGCTATCGTAACATCTGATATAGTTTGGAATTGTAATACCAAAAGTCTTACCGTATCACCAGAAATTAGTATTGGTGATGAGTTCCAATATTTCTGGGGCACTAATACAGGGACTATTTTGTCTGACGAGAGATCTCCTGAATTAATTATAGGTAATCCAGGCACATATTTATTAAATGTGTTTAATAGAGAGAATGGTTGTCAGTCAAATGACACATTGATAGTACCAAGAGAGCAGAATGTACCTAGGGAAATTTTATTGACTGCTGAAGATGTTCTTTGTTTTGGCGAAAATAATGGTATGCTAACTATTGATGATGTGGATGGTGGATTTGAGCCATATCAATATTTTTTTAATGATCAACCATTAACTAATCTCACTGTATCGTCACTAGCTCCAGGTGATTATGTCGTTCAAGTCAGAGATAAATTTGATTGTGTTTATGAAACGCAACTTTCAATAGCAGAACCACCTTTGGTTGAAATCCAAACGCCAGAAGAAGTAAATTTAACTTTTGATGAAAATATCTCTTTGATCTTTACTTCTAATTATCCAGATGATGAAATTGTCCAGGTAACATGGCGCAATAGTAAAGGTGAAGTTATTAGTGAAGATTTCGAATTTGATTACAGTTCTACTTTTTCAGATATAATAGAAGTGGAAGTGATAACAGAAAAAGGTTGTATCGCAGAATCCAGAATTAAAATTAATGTTGATAATGAATTGGACTTCTATCTACCAAATGTTTTTTCGCCAAATGGTGATGGTAGTAATGACCGTTTTGTTATTTATAAAAACAAAATTCCTGCAAATATAGACAGACTAAGTATCTATGATAGGTATGGAAATATGGTATATGAACAGAAAAACTTTGAATTTGGAGATAATGCTTTAGGGTGGGATGGAACTTACCATAATAATCCTATTTCAATTGGTGTATATGTTTTTGTTATAGAATACACTGATTTTAAAGGCGAAAAGCATGTTCTGAAAAAAGATCTTACGCTTGTAAGGTAGATTATGCACTTTAGCGATTAAGGATAACCTAGAATTTGCTAATATTAAATTTCATTTGTTTTTTTTCATCAGGTTGTTAAAAATCGGATCGAATTAATGTCGTTATTGCAATTTTGCCGTTGTATAACTTACATTTCTTTTGTAAAAAATAAACAAGTTTTGCGTGCTACAAAGAAATTTGATATTAATTACTTCTAATTTAAAGTATCCAGCTTTTCTTATCCATTTTAAGCTAAAAGCAATAAAAAGTAGTTTATCATCATCAATTACTTGATTTTTCTTAGATATTTGAAAAAAATAAATATAAAAAAATTATAATATTATAAAAAATTCTATTTTTGCAATGTTTTTATAATACTTCCTAATTATTTTCGTTAAATCGTTAAAGAATCAATACAAAATCATATTATGCTTAATTTAAGTTTCGCTTTATTTCAGACAGCAGTAGATACAGAAGAAGTAGTAACACAAGCACCACCACAGAATATTGTGGATATCATCGTGTCAGGTGGATGGATGGGGATTGCTATTGTTTCCATTTTGTTAGTATTATCATTTTTAGCCCTTTATATTTTTATTGAAAGGTGGCTGACAATCCAAAAGGCTGGAAAAATTGATGAAAACTTTATCAATAATATTAGGGCATCTGTAGGCTCAGGAAATATAGAAAGTGCAAAAGCATTGTGTAGATCGACAGATACGCCATCTGCTAGAATGATTGAGAAAGGCTTGATGAGAATAGGCAAACCACTTAAAGATATCGATGCAGCAATTGAAAATGTAGGTAACCTAGAAGTTTTCAAGCTCGAAAAGAATTTGTCTACCCTAGCTAGTATTTCTGGAGCTGCACCCATGATTGGATTCTTAGGTACGGTAACAGGTATGATCTTAGCATTCTATAATATGTCATCACAGGACAATGTCAGCCCTGCTTTATTAGCGGGTGGTATTTATCAAGCCCTCATTACTACAGCATTTGGACTAGTAATTGGTATATTTTCATTTGTAGGGTATAACTTGCTTGTAGCGAATGTAGAGAAAGTAATTTTCCAAATGGAGAAAACAACTATTGAGTTTATGGATCTTTTGCAAGAGCCTGGTAATTAAATAACAGAAATAATAAATACATCGTGGCTGTAAAAAAGAGAGGTAAAGTAAGTGCAGAATTTAACATGTCATCTTTGACAGATATCATTTTTTTGTTGCTTATCTTTTTCATGTTAGCTTCCCAAATGGTTCAAATTAATGTAGAATTGCCTCAGTCTGACTCTAAAACTGTGGCACCTACTGATTTGCCCATCATGATGACAGCTGATGGTAAGATAACTGTAGTAGGCAAACCTAGCTCTATGGAAAACCTAGAAGCTGATATTGCAAGTGCAGTAAGGAAAACAAAAAATAAAGATAATGCTACTCTAAATATTGTTTCTGAGGTTGGCGTTCCATGGGAGAATGTACATAAATTGATATCAATAGCAAGTGGTCTTAAATTGAAAGCTATCATTGCTACTCAACCAACAAAAGGATAAATCATGGCAGTAAAAAAAAGAAGTAGGGTCAATCCCAATTTTAATATGTCGTCTCTTACGGACATCATATTTTTGTTATTGATATTTTTCATGCTAACATCTTCTTTGGTGTCTCCAAATGCACTTGATCTGATCCTGCCTGGTAAAAAAACTAGCCCACCGCCACCAACAGCGAAAAATAAGACAATAGCGATAACACCCGATGGTAATTATACGCTGAATGGTTCTCCGGTAAGCCTCGATGGTGTTAGAAACCAGATGCTCGCGCTGAAACGTATAGATGGCGCAAAAGCAGCTATCGTCGTTGCCCCATCCGCAAAATCTAATAATGAAGCTGTAGTAGCGGTATTAAATTTAGCATATGTAAATGAAGTTAGAGCTGTGCTTACAGAGCCAAAGTAAGGTTAACTTCATTCCCAGTTTAATAAAATTAACCAAGCAGTAAATTTTCATATTATAGCAAATATTTTTCTTTGTTGCGTATGAATACTTCGATTCAGATCTTTTGTATCTAATGTAGATTTGTATTTTGATATAAATGAAACATAATTTCAATATTGAAGTATTAGTCGATCATTGGACGAACGAATTAAATGTTTGAAGCGCTATAATTATAAATACATAGTCGGATCGGTTTTTATGATTTTATTCCAATCGTTTCGGGTTTTGATTTTATTATTACAAAAATAATCAAACCTAAATAAGTTATTACAACTTTGTTTTGAAAGTCAAAGGTTAATAAAATGTGTGCTTTTGGTGGGGAAATATAGAGGCATCTGTGTAGACTAAACAACACAATATAAAGAATTGGATTTTGAAATAGTTTAGTCTGTAATTGACTTTTTAATGTCTTATTTGGGTTGAAAAAATGATTTTTTTTTCCAAATTTCTTTTTTACTGTAAATGAAGTTCTTAATATGTCAAATATAAAAAATAATAAAGAAGAAGAAAACAAAAAACGAGGTGCAATAATTAGTTTAATTATTCATACGCTTATTTTTCTTTTGTTTTTCCTACCACTTATTAAAGTTGAGACTCCACAAGAGACAGGTGGTATCTTAGTTTCATTTGGTGATCCAGATGCAGGGTATGATGTATTATTTGAGAATGTAGAAGAAGTGACAACATCGGAAGAAGCAACTGCGAGTGGTGAAACATCATCAGAGTCTGAGGATGTGAATTCAAAGGATAGGGCAGAAGAAGCACCTATAGCTGCAAAAGAGAAGACTGTTCAGAAAAAGGAGACTCCCAATACCAACAACACAAAAAATCAAGCTGACGTAATAGCTAAAAATAAAGCTGAGGCAGATCGTAAAGCTAAAGAATCAGCTGCTAAAGCTGAAGCAGACAGAGTAGCCAAAGAAAAGGCAGAGTTTGACAATAAAAAGAAAAAGTTTTCTGACTTGTTGGGTGGAGGAAAAGGTGATAATAACAGTAAGGGAAATCAAGGTACAGAAAAAGGTGATCCTAATGGTAATGTATTGTCTGGAATGAGTAAAGGGTCGGGAAAAGTAGGTGGTGGCTTGAGTGGTCGAGGAGTTGAGTTTGAGCCAACATTTGCAGACAACTCACAGAAAACAGGAAAGGTTTCATTATCTATTTGTGTAAATAATGAAGGAAAGGTAACCAAAGCTGATTTTACCCAAAAGGGCTCTACAACATCTGATGCTTACTTGATAGATTTAGCAAGGAAAACAGCATTGAAATATCGATTTTCTAAAAGCGATATAGAAAGTCAATGCGGTACAGTGACCGTAGATTTCAAGGTTCAATAATTGCCAAAATACCTTCTTAAGAACCACTCTACAGACAATAAAGCTAATAATAAGAAGAATATCCATTTAAGATTAATAATGGACTGAGTAGAGCTGCTTTCATACAATACTGGCTTAATATTTTCATTGGCCAATACCATATCTCCAAGTTCCTTCATATTTGATGGATAAAACATCTTACCATTATATTTACTACTCAATTCTCTCAATAATCCATGACGAGCTGTCAAGTCATATTGCTCTAACTGAATAGCTTCTACATTGAATCTACCACCCACTGTCAATACTTTCCCATTGTAAGTCGTACTAGCAGTATATGTATAACTTCCTTGAGCAAACAAATCCGCATTTAGGGAGTAATAATTTTGGGTTTTTGAAAATGTGTAATTATATTCTTTATTACTTTCGTCCTTGATGACCAATTTGACATCAGGTTCGTTGATCATTTCATAACTATCATTGTATAATTGAGCATCAAATAAAACTGCTTCATTTTCTTTGTACAAGTTTTTGGATGTATTTGCTCGAAACTTTCGTTTGTCTGATTTTACAGAAGTAACTTGTATTGTTTTATTGATTAATTCTGTCGTTAAGTCATAGTTCTTATGTTGTAGATAATCAAAAAGTCTCCATTTCCAGATTCCTTCACCTGCAATCACACTCGTTTTGAGTCCATTTTTTTCTCCAAAAGAGATAAAAGGGTAGTTGGTTTTTATCTTTTTAATATTTTGGTTGAGATACACATTAGTAGTACCACCTGCTTTATATTCACCAAAAGGAGTTATCAAAGGAGGAAAAGTCTTTAGCTTGTTCTTTAAATTGTCTGATGTCGTAAATAAGGTGAATCCATTATTAAACTCAGCTTGTATTTCTTCACTATTTTTGCTGTTGCCATTGATTTGGATGACATCTTGGATCTTATTAAATTTTACCAAGGACGTCTGCATACCAACCACAAATATTCTAGGTATGTTATTTTTATCTAGCTGTCCTACGATTCCTGAAATATCTGCTGTCTCAGATGGTAAATTATGTAAAATGACAAGGTTGTATTTTGAAATATTTTCTTTCAAATCGCCTGGGAAAGCTATATCTACTTCATAATTTTTGTTTGAAGTAATAATGGATTTGAACGCAGCAAGATCAGGGTGTGGTGCATTGCCAAGTAGTAAAATTTTTTGTCTTGCATCAAGCACTTCAATAAAGAACTCTTTTACATTGTTGTTTAGATTATATTCACCATTTACAGCTGATAATCTAACCCTATATCGGATGACACCGCTTTGGTTTGCATCTACTAGAAACGTTTTTGTTGTAAAAAATGAGTTTGTACCAATAGATATATTTTCTTGCGCAATTTTTTTAGATTGGCCATTTGTCACCATTTCTAAGGTTAAATTGGTCGTATTCCCAATGCAATTGAATGCAGATACATCGACTTGGATAGAAAATTTATCTCCCAAATATGCTATTTTGTTATGCAATACATTGAGAAAGTAGAGATCTTTTTTCTGCGTCGTGTCTCCAAGCGCCACTGTGTATAAAGGAGCGTTAAACTTTGTATCCGCGTACAGTGGATTGTTTCCTTCATTAAAGATAGCATCCGTACCCATAATGACAGCACCAAGGTTTTGGTCCGAATAATTGTCTGTGATGTATTGAAATAGTTTTGAAATATTAGTTGTCTTAGCATTAAAACTGTCTACTTTTTCAGGAGCAACATCAGATCCGAAGTGGATATGTTTTACATCATATTTGCCTTCGAAAGCTTTATCGAGTGCTTGTAAATTAGATTGATAAAGGTCAATTGTTTCAGGTTTTTCTCCTTCTTTTATTGATTCTGAATTATCAGTTGCAATAAGGATAAGTGGTGTTTTGGTGTCTTCTTCTATCGTCTTTACAAATGGAGACAATAAAAGTAAAGCTATAAAAGTGACAGAAAGGGCTCTTAAAAGACCAAGACCTTTTGTAAAAAGTGGGTTATATTCAGAAAATCTATTGTCTCTGAAATACATGAGTAATGCGTATCCAACACCAAGTGCCAAACAAAAAAACACATACCACCAAGGATAAGAAAAACTAAATGTATTAATCACACGTTAATAATTAAGTCGCAAATATTAAAAAATAAAGTCCATTAGACAAGTTAAACAAGGAAGTTTAAGATATTATTAAATAAATTTGCAATGTTTAGGTACTTAAAACGTTAGAATAATAAAAAAGATTTGAAGAAATCGATTAAAATGATGTTCGATTTTGTGAATAATAATATTTCGTACTGTTTAAAAAATATAATTTTATAATGAAGCAATATATTATCTATTTAGTGTTGTTTTTAACTTCTTCTATTGCGCAGGCGTCGTATGTGCTTGTGCCTATGGAGCATGATAAACAAACCAACCACCTAAAAGCTTACGGAATCGCCTATTGGGTGATAAATCAAAATGTGGAAGCTTATTGGTTGCTTAATTATCGTGGAGGAAGTTTTGCTTTTGCATATTCCAAAACTATAGAAGCAGAATGTAAGGTCAGAGGTGTAAGTTATCAAGTCATATCAGATGCTCAGTGGATATCTATCAGAAGTCAAATCAGCAATCCTGAAGTCAATCAAGAAGCTATTAAACTCGAGAAAGCGCCCAAAATAGCAGTATATACGCCAGATTTTAACCCTAAAGGCAATCGAATCCAGCCTTGGGATGATGCTGTGACTTTAGTTTTGACATACGCCGAGATTCCATTTGACAAGGTATATGATAGACAAGTATTAGAAGGTAAGTTGGCGGAATATGACTGGCTGCATTTACATCATGAAGATTTTACAGGGCAATATGGTAAGTTTTTTCAGAGTCAAGGAGGTACACCATGGTATAAACTCAATCAACAAAAGACTGAAGAAATCGCAAAATCATTGGGTTATGCCAAGGTTTCTCATTTAAAATTGGATGTGGCAAAGAGGATTAAAGAATATGTAGAAGGTGGTGGTTTTATGTTTGCTATGTGTTCGGCAACAGATACTTATGATATAGCACTAGCAGCCGAAGGTTTGGACATCTGTGCAGAAATGTATGATGGCGATGGTTTTGACCCAAATGCCCAATCGAAACTCGATTTTTCAAAAACATTCGCCTTTAGAGATTTTGAGTTGAACCTTAATCCTTTGCAATATGAACACTCAGACATTGATAGCAAAAATAGGAATGTGGCACCAGAAGTGGATTATTTCACACTATTTGAATTCTCAGCTAAATGGGACCCGATACCTACCATGTTATGTCAAAATCACACCCTAACACTCAAAGGATTTATGGGACAAGCTACAGCATTTAAAAAGTCCCTTGTAAAACCTGATGTACTGATACTAGGCGAGACAAAATCTGCAAATGAGGTTAGATATCTACATGGTTCACATGGCTTCGGTACATGGACATTCTATGGTGGTCATGACCCTGAGGATTATCAGCATTTTGTGAATGATCCAGAAACAGATCTTAATTTACATCCCAATAGTCCTGGATATAGATTGATTTTGAACAATATTCTGTTTCCAGCGGCTCAAAAGAAAAAGAGGAAGACATAGATGTTTAGCAAAGTTTATGGTGGTCTCTGACCTGATCATTAAAAATCATTTCTTTGAAGCCACTTTTTAATGGATATAAGAAAGACATCTATACTTGATAAAGAAACTGAAAGGATAAGGTTTAGTTAAATATAAATATATGCGGTTTTAAAAGAAGGGCTTATGAATTTAGTTACATTTATATCATATTCTGCCATTTATGCAATCCATTCCGTTCATATCAATATAGTTATTTGTGGCAACAAATATAATTTGCCCAAACGTAACCCAAATGGGTTACAAAACGTTTATTAAAAATAAATATGTGAATAAAATGTGCTTTTTATTTGTTTTTTTAAAATAATACACCTTATCTTTGAATCGAATTAAAATTTTTTCTTAAACATGATGGTGCTGTCATACAACCTAAATTAAATTATTCCTAAAAACCGAAGCTAGCTAAAAAATTAGGATAATGACTATTCCGGCAAATTTCAGGATTATCAAAAAAATTATCTAAAATGATAAAAAAAAGTATTAGAGTAATTACGAATTACCAATTACCAATTACCAATTTTCGAGGCTTAGACGCCTGAATTTTTTGCTTATTGCAATGCTTATGGCGATTTTTCTTAAACCGGATGTGGGATGGGGGCAATGTGATGCTCACGATTGTGATGAATTTATACTAAATCGTGATTTAATTT
>DAOLFJ010000450.1:0-3072 GCA_035326365.1 Saprospiraceae bacterium
CTCAGTCGAGTTACATACGGAACGTGTACGGAGCATGTGTGGAACGTATGTGGAGCATCTACGGAACGTCTATTAAGGAAGTCCGATACTGTCTCGTCCTAAAATAGCAACACACGTTAATTAAATAATCCTACAATAACTTTACACTATTCAAAATAATCCTTAAAAAAACTTTAGATAACAATTTTTTTGTTTGATTTTGTTTAACTTTTTACCGAATTCTGATTCATTTCCACCGAATTCTGATTTTGATGTACTAATTAAATTTTAGCATTGTATATTTGAATCTGATATTAATGATATAACAAGTTATGTTAAAATAAATGAAAAGTCATTTAATTTGCTAACACTTAAAACAATGCTAAACAACAATTATCAGTTTTAGCTTTTATGTTTGTAGTGACAGATAAGAATAATTATAGTCAAAAAGTTATCTTTTTTAAAATGCAGGATTGGATGATTTTTGCGAAATAGAAACATTCACAAACCAACATTAAATGAACAAATGCACGTACTCGCAGACATGATTCAATCAGATATAATCACTAGGTCTATAGCATTTGATGCTAAGATCAACAGTTTACCTATCTGGATGTCAAAATTGATAGAAAGGAAATTTGTATGGCACATGGAGCAAAAATTGCTCCGCTCTGGCAGTAGCACAGCCTTAACTAACAGTGAGTGGGATCAGCTAAGAATCATAGCCAATACATGCCCTCTAGAAGGTGGCAAAGCTGTTTATGAAGCACAAGCATTATTAAGTGTTATCGGAGAGATTGATTTCCCACAATATAATGTAGCTTGTCAGCCTGTGACACCACGAGTTCGATCTAATGATGTCGGAACGGATGACATAGCTAAAATTTCACCTAATCCTACAACGGGTATCATAAATATAGCACCCAATATCGACGGAGTCTATACCATAAGTATCCAAGACATAAGTGGTCGGATGTTACTGACCAAAGAGAATAGTGGATATCTTTCTATTGATCTTTCAACTTTTATGTCAGGATTGTATTTCTATACAATAACAAGTGATACTAAAAGTCAATCTGGTAAAGTTATCTTGGTTAAATAATATATTTGCTAACAGTGCATCCCTACCATTCTATATGGTAGGGATGTTTTAAATAAATGATAAATAATGAGGGCTAAATTGATTATACTTTTGGTAGCTTACATAGGTGGTTTATACGGCCAAAAGGAAGATTACCAGTGGGTCATGGGTGATCATCATAGGCCACATTTTATTCAAAATGGAGATACTGTTTTTGGACCAATTCGTATAGATTTCACTTATGATCCAGTGAAAGTATATTACGATGGAGGTCCAAAATTTAGTATTGCATCATCAAATGCATCTATTTGTGATCCTAATACTGGTCAATTGATTGCTTATAGTAATGGACAAGCGATAGCTGATGGTCAACATACTATCATCGAAGACACCATCAATTATGATCTTGATGTCAAATTCGGTTGTAGAGAATGGGAAGTCTGTTCCTATACACACCCTGTAACAAAAATTTTGGATTTAAATGGATTATATGGTTTGCAGAATATCATGATGCTTCCACATGGCGATGGCATCGTGATGGTGCAGAGTTCATTTCAATATTGTACTATATTTGACAATTATCGCTTGATCTATCATACATTACGGAATGATTCGGTATCAAATGAAATATCACTAATCAATAGGGATAAACTCGTCATCCAGGAACCTATTGATGATAATATCTCTGCTTGTCGTCATGCTAATGGCAGAGATTGGTGGATTATTGTACGCTCGTACGAAAAAGATGAGATGCTTGTATTTTTACTCGATGATAATGGGATCTCCTACAAACACGGTATTATTACTGGTGGGTTTATAGATGTAAGAAGCAGGGCAAGTTGTTCAAATTTTTCGCCAGACGGTCGTTATTTTTCGTTTTATCATATTCCTAAAGATTATATGGGTATAGTTACAATCTCAGAATTTGACAGATGTACGGGAGAATTCAGCCACTTTATACGAGATACATTGCCAAGAAATGGATTTGGAGGATTGGGCATTGCATTTTCTCCTGATAGTCGATACCTATACGCTGGCAATAGTTATGAGATTTTTCAATATGATATGTATAGTCTAGATGTATTGGGTTCTAGAGAGATAGTTGCTACTTACGATGGATTTTCATCCGTCTTGCCGGGAAGTGGGTCACTTAACCCTGTCACCCCAGATTTTTTTATACCAGCACCTGATGGAAAAATATATACTATTTCATCAAATACTGCCAACGAATACTTGAGTACCATAGAGTTTCCAGATGAAAAAGGGGCAGAATGTACAGTACGCCAACATTCGTTGAAATTACCAACGAATGTATTTAGAAACATTCCAACTTTCCCCAACTACCGCTTAGGCCCACTAGATGGCTCCCCATGTGATACGCTAGGCATAGACAATCATCCCATCGCAAAATACCGCTATGAGCCGGATACAATGGATCACCTACGTATACGGTTCACAGACTTGTCATACTTCAGACCAGAGACATGGAGATGGGATTTTGGTGATGGTAGTCCACGAGTCAATATGAGACATCCATATCATAGCTATGCTGCAGCAGGGACATATAATGTTTGTCTCGTGGTGAGCAATGAAAATAGTAGCAACACATCCTGTCGTACCATCACCATAGGTACTAGTAGTGTAGATGATGGCACATCAACAGCTGTAGCAGACATCACGCTCTTTCCTAATCCTGTAGAAGACTTTCTCCTTGTCACGCTCCGTGAGTATATACCGCAACTTGGACAGATTATGATCTATGATCCCTCAGGTCGACCAATTCATACACAGAGAATTTATTATGGGCAGAATAATGTGGATATGACACAGCTCGCCAAAGGTATGTATTTGTGGAAAGTGATGGATGGGCAAGTGGAGATTAAGAGTGGGAAGGTGGTGAAGATGTGAATATGATTCAGTGTTTAAGGTTTAACTGTTGAATGTTTAAGGTCAAATTATAAATCTTAAGAATCAATGAAGAATAGACGTTGATTTTCAGGGTGGTTTTAACC
>DAOLFJ010000451.1:0-3064 GCA_035326365.1 Saprospiraceae bacterium
CCGGAGGCGCACAGAATTTAAAGTAACCATCATCTGAAGGTGTCCCTGGTTTGAAGCCTGAATATTTAGTTTGCCAAATAATCCAAGCACCGAAGTGATTTCTCCACAGATTAACTACTAATCCATTGACACCATTTTCATCAGTATCCCATACATCGTTTTTATTGATATCATACCAAACTAAATCTCCGATAGGAACACAAATATAATATCCTGCATCCCACGTCATATCACGCTCACCAGGAGCAAGGTATGTGAGGGATGTAGTACGCAGTCCATTGCTATTGTCCACATCACTATCAGTTCTATCATTTCCGATGTTGTAGAATGTCGATTCTAATCCTGATGAGTCAATAAATTCAAGGTAATAATAACCTGGGTATAAGAAATCAAATAAATAATTACCATTCACATCTGTGAATTTATTAGCTACAAATGTCCCGTCTTCTTTAAAAAGTTTAACTTGCATGCCCGCTATTCCTTTCTCACCTAAGCCTTGCTGACCATCTCCATTTACATCATGCCATACAAAATCACCTATTGCAGCAAGGATAAGTAATCCAGCATCATAAGTACTATCATATTCCCCACCAGTGATATTAGTACAAGGGCCTAATCCATTGATATTTACATCACTATCTTTGCTAACATCTGGTCCTTGATTTTGGAATGTAAACGCACAACCCTTAGGAAGATTTTTGATATCAAACTGAACTTGGTAATCACCAGGTATTAAATTTTTAAAGAAATAGAAGCCAGTCGCATCTGTGGTAGTTGTTTGTATCACATTACCCCTACAGTCAGTTAATGTTGCAATTACATTAGCTACACCAAATTCTCCAGGATCTTGTTTACCATCACCATCCGTATCTTTCCAAACAGTATCACCGAGGCCACCTACTACGATGACCTTTTCAGGATCGTGGTCGTCCTCATCTTGGTTAAAGTTTGGTCCGTTACCATTGATGACATTATCTCGCGGTCCATCTGGTTCTACAGTGTTTTCATATAGACTATTGGTATTAGGGGTACTATCAGCATCGTCATTTCTAGTATTACCAAATAAATCTTGTGCAGATCTAATTTCTGCATAATTCCACCAATCTTTAACAGCTGGATTTTCATCCAATGCTATCTCTAATAATAATGGAAGTATAATACTATCTCCTGGCAATAATACGCTAGTAATCGTATAATTCAACAATCCATCAAATGATGACGTCGGTGCTGTCGTCATTGTCCATCCCGGATTAGCTGCTGCATTGAATGCAAAGCCGCTTCTTATATAATCGTTAATGACTACATTCTGAGCTGGTACATTTCCTTGATTATAAATTTTAATCCTAAATGTTGCTGTCTCACCAATCCTGTACGGTCCTATAAAATCTACCGTTTTACGTAATGCTAGATCAAATAATTGAATCTTATGAGGGTCTTGATCATCTTCATCTTGAGGAGCACCTGGATTATTCGGATTATTTGGATCACCATTGATTTCATTATCAGAGATACCATTAGGCAGACCTCCTGGATCATTGCTATTATTATTATCTGGAGTGCTGTCACTATCTACAGGTAGATTTGAAGTATTAGGGTCATTGTCATTAGCACTCTGGATTTCTATGGAATTTGTCCATGCTTTATCAGGGTTTGTATAGCAAGGAATCACTTTTACATCTAAGGTCAATTGCACATTAGCTCCAGCTATTAAAACATTATTATAGGTGCTACGCACTTCTCTTGTAGCCGGATTATATACCCAACCTAGTGCTGTATTTGCAGGAGTATTGATATACTCTAAGCCACAAGCAAGCGTGTCTATAATAATAATATCTTTAGCATCTATATTTCCTTGATTGAAGAGAGAGATTCCAAACTGTACTTGCTGTCCATAGCTAAAGCTAGGTAGTGCTGTAAGCTGAATCTTTCTGATAGCAAGGTCAAATATTTTAGCGCCCGCAGGATCGTGATCATCTTCTTCACCACCTTTGTCATGCCCATCTATATAATTATCCGATACATCGTTTGGCTTTACAGCATTTTCTACCACATTATTACTGTTAGGGCTAGAATCTATATCCCAAAAGTCACGATTTAGGCCATCTTTATTGTCTGCCGCTGCAATCTCTGCATAACTGACCCAATCCTTTTCTCCTCCATCTGTCTGTGTGACACTTAATACTAAAGGAATGTCGAAACAAGTATTTGGCTGTACTATGGAAGATATGGTATATGTCGGCCAATCTGTCCATAAAGGATTATCAGCTAAAGAAAACGAAAATCCAAGCGGTATATAATTTCTTACATCTATATTGGTCGCGCCTATATTCCCTTGGTTACATACCTTGATATTGAATGTCAATTTCTGTCCGTATTTGTAAGGGCCTGCTGTAAACAATTCTTTTTTAAGCGCTAAATCAAAGATTTCGATTCTTTCTGGGTCTTCATCATCTTCATCACCAGTAGCGGGGCCTCCATTAATTGGACCAGATGCATCACCATTTGTGGAGTCGTCTGAAGGACCTTTGGGTTCACCACCACCATCGTTTCCTATTATACCATCTGGCGTACTATCGATATCCATAGATGTGACATCATTCCCAGCGGTATCTTCAAATGAATAAATCTCTGCTCTATTATCCCAACCAAAAGCATAATTTGTAGAATACTTAATTTTTAAATAGATACTAGTCTGAGCACTTTGTCCAGGATTTAAGGTTTGTCTAATTTTAGATATTGCATACCCACTAAAAACATCGTATGTCCACTTCGTAAAATTCTGAACTCCGACATACTCTAGCCCATCTGGGATATAATCAACAAACTCTATATTTTTAATAGGCAAATTTCCCTGATTTGATATATTAATATCAAATTTAACGATTTGCCCCACACTAAATGGTCCTACTGCTGTAGTTGTCATTTTTAAGGCAACATCATAAAATTGTGGTCCTGCAGGATCATGATCGTCTTCATCCTCATTATAAATGACACCTCTACCATTTAAATTATCATCATCTAGACTACCAGGGCGAACTTGATTTTCTGTAGTAGAGTTAGACCC
>DAOLFJ010000452.1:0-3060 GCA_035326365.1 Saprospiraceae bacterium
TGTTTTGTATTTCAAAAATATAAAGTGCGTTTGGTAGATCACTGATATCGATTTGATAATGTGTTGTTTTCATAGTTTTAATAAATTGGCCATTTATGTTTTGAATATTTATAATTGCTTCTTCTTGTAAACCTTGTATCTGGACGAAGTTGTTTGTCGGATTTGGATAGACTTTTAACTTATTTTGATTTTCATTTGCAGCATTAGAATTATCCAGACTATAAACTGCGACATAATCGGGAAAATTTGTACTTGCTTTAATTTTTGAAAACCCTACCACAACAGTTTTACCATCGTCAGAAATATTTGCACTTTGACTTGGGGCATATTTAGTATCTTCATAAGAAGGTAACTTTATTTCATTCCAATTATCATTTAAATTCCTGAATATTTTAAATCTATCTTTTGGATCTCTACAATATGAAGGACTTACACATAGAACATTGCCATCCGCCGAGACATCTAAAACTGTGCCAGCTTCATTAAAATCTAACAACTCGCAATGATCTAAAACTATATCTTTCCCATATTGAATCCATTCAAATCCTATCCTTTTGTATGATCTAATAATTTCAGCAGTATCGCTAGTTATTCCAAAAACACACTTTTGTCCATCATCTGATAATACGACTCTATTGCCAAAAAAATTCAGACCATCATCATTAGGTATAAAGGAATGTAAAACCCATTTATTATCTTGCCATTGATAGAATTCTATATTTCCCGAGACATTTGGTAAAAATTGAGCTAAATTATTGGCAACCATAAAAAGTCCATCACCCGACAAATCAAGACTTCTAGCAAATATTTTTGGTGAACTAGGTTTTTGCAATGAATTTATTCTTTGATATGCATTTCCATTATTTTCATATGTGTTAAATAGATTTAGTCCTAAATAATTGGATATCAATTTCTTTCCGTCATTAGATAACTTAAGACACGTTGCAAAGCTATATTGAGTACCTTGGTCATTTGCGATTGTGTAAATTGAGTCATATTTTGACCCATTAAACTTGAGCAATAAAATTGATTGATTTAGAAAAACATTAGATTTATTTGACGCAATAATTGTACCATCAAAACTTGTGCACAAGTATACGAATTGTAGATCGTTTTTACTTACATTAACAATACTATCTGCTAACGTCCAGCCTTTTAAAGTCTTATGATAAATGTAAAGTCTGAAAACATCATTTTGAATGTTATAATTTTCTGATGTAATAAGCAAGGTCTTTCCATCGTCAGAAAGTACTACCCTGGCACCAAATTCTGCCCTACTACCCTTGATAATTTGCTCCAATTTTAATTGTGCAAACAAGTTAGAATGAACAATAACTAGACAAAATAATATTTTCAGACTATTCATAATATTTTAAATTTAAGTGTTACTAAAACGCTATTTACAAATGACTGTAAATGTTTTACAAACATTAATCTCTGGACAATCAAGGCAATCTACTTGTATTTTTACACAAACTTCAACCTCTCCATTTTCAAATACTTGACCTGTAAATCCAAGCATATTGTCCGTTTCAATAACAAAACTATCTCCATCGCCTAGAGTTCCAGGTGTGACATTATAGGGTATTAAAACGCCTAAAGTACTTTGCCAAAAGCTTCGTGTAAACGGAGGAACAGCTGGTAAACTTGTTTGATAATTGTAAGTGTGTACACCTAATCTTGGTTCCCAATCAAAAGGCGGCTTTTTCGCTCTGAATGAAAATTCAGCCTTCACTATTTCACAATCCTTAGTATTTTCAATTAATCCATTCAATGTAACTAAAATATTACCACAACCATCACCTGGTCTTAAAAATTCAGTTTGACTTAATTGCAAATCTACACTTATAGGACAACCATTTCCTCTAGTTTGAGTCACTACGGATTTACCATCATCATCCGAATTAATTAAATGCTCTTCTTTCGCACAAGAATAAATACCTACCAATATAGCAATGGTAAAAAATGTACCTAATAAAAACTTTAACTTGTTCATGTAATTTTTTTTTGAACGTTAAGAAAATAAAAAATCTCAAAACTATCCAAATACAAAAAATGACCTTACCTTTGACTCAATATCGGACAGATATGAGAGTCTGCGATCCTATTAGCGTAGGATGTTAAGTCAGGCTCTTTTTTATTTTAGCTAGTTATGTACGGTTTGGCTGTATAGACAGTTCCCATCTTTGGTAACATAGATTATTGACAATGAGTTACTCCACTTCGTTTTCCTTCTATCTCGATGGGCCTATCTTGATTTTTTTCGCACTTGCTGAGATTTCTGCTAGTTGGAAATCATTGTTTTTCGGTCATTAATTCCTTCCATTTGATACCAATTTTAAAATAGTCACCTAAACCCACTTTTTGAATATAAATAATACTTACCGCACTTATACATTCATCTATCATTTTAGACAAAATTATTGTGCTTTATTTTTGTAACAAAAATATAAATGGCCAGTTTACATCTTCTACTACTCATCCAGCCTTATTGATTTACTTGGGTTGCGTTTAAAATCTCTTTTCCTTCTACTCCATAGTTATCATGAAGTAATTTTGCGCTGCAGTCGCTCAATAATTTTATAATAACTCATGCAAATATAGGACAAAACATTTAATATTGCATCATAATTTCAAAATATTTTTAGAATAATTTTTGTTCATTTTTAATATGATATTTAATATATATATATTAAATATCAATGATTTATGTAATTTTATATGCAAATATGTTTTATGTTTTTTGTGTTTAAAAGTGTTTATTTGTAATTTATTCTTGCCAAAAAATGGTTATTCTTTGGTTTCATTTATTGAAATACAAGAATCCTTGTATTACGAGCTAAAAAGATAGGGAAATTTGGTAAGTTGTATTTGGGGTGACAATGGGTGATAGCATTGTTGATATCGCTTATCACACGATCAAACGATCACACGATCACAGATCACAAGATCACTCGATCACAAGATCACCCATCACAGATCACTCGATCTTCACAACCTTATGCCTTTCGTTAACATCTTTGTTTTGTATTTCAAAAATATAAAGTGCGTTTGGTAGAT
>DAOLFJ010000453.1:0-3059 GCA_035326365.1 Saprospiraceae bacterium
GTTATTGCTTCCGATGTAAACACAGTGTCTACAAATCCAATTACTCCAAATACATACACAGTTAATGCAACTTCACTTAATGGTACTTATACTGTCGGTGCTTTAGGTAACTATACTACATTAACTGCCGCAGTTGCAGCTTATAACACAGCATGTCTAAATGGACCAGTTTTGTTTAACCTGATTGATGCAAACTATGCAGGCGAAACATTCCCGATCTCAATCAACGCCAATGCTTTTGCTAGCGCAACTAATACACTTACAATCAAAACGACGCAGCCAAATACAACAATAAGTGGAACAAGTGCGACGGCTTTGATCACACTCAATGGTGCAGATTGGGTTACGATTGATGGATCTATTTCAAATACACCGAATACGATTTGCCCACCATCTTCGGCTTCCCGCAATTTGACGATCACCAATACGAGTACAAGTACAACAAGTGCTGTTATATGGCTTCAAACTGTTACTATAGGTTTAAATTCAGCTACGAACAATACCATCAAGAATGTTAACGTTATCGGAAGCGGCAACACACAAACCTTAGTAGGTATTGGTTGTGGTTCTTCTACCATTGGTATTGCCAGTTTGGGTTCACTGAATAACAATAATTCCTATATTAATAACAATATCAGTAAAACACAATATGGTATTTATTCTCAGGGAGCTACCATTGGTGCCAAAAATACAGGGACAGTTATTAATCAAAACCTAGTAAATACTGTTGCCCCAAATAATGTAAGAAGGGCTGGTGTTTTTGTTGGATTTGAAAATAATATTTCTATTTCTGGAAATAGTATATCAGAGATTGCATCTGCTACTTCAGTAGAAGATGTTTTTGGTATCACATTGGGAACAATTGCTATATCTACTTCCACTTTTACTGGAAATGAAGTGTCTAATGCGACTATTACTAAAAACCTTATCGGATCAATTCGTCAAACGGCTACTTATTCCGCTTGTGGTATTTTTGTTGCTCCTGCCCTTTCTGGAACCAACCAAATTTCCAATAATATGATCAGCGGTGTTTCTTCAAATGGTACATCTGGTGACTTTATGGCTGGCATGATGATTGGCGGTGGTAATGGCTCTATAACACAGATCTATAATAATACCATCACTATGACAAGTGTGCCTGCTAATACTGGTGCGACTGATAAGAGTTACGCACTAGCCATCGGAGGAGTTAATCCTGTTGTCGATATACGCAATAATATATTTTATAATACTCAAAGTAATGGTACTTCAACCAGTTATGCAGTTAATTATGGTTATACACCGTTTACCAACCTTACATCAAATAATAACAATTATTACGTTGCTTCTGGGGCATCTTTCTTTATTGGCGCGACTGGAAGTATTTCGGCCCCAATAAATCAACTTACCTTAACTAATTTACAATTAGCAACAGGAAAAGACGGGGCAGCTCAAAATGTGATGCCTACTTTTGTATCAGCTACTGATTTACATTTGGATCCATTAGCAGCAGTAAATATTCCATTATTTTGTAATGGTGTAACAATTCCTTCAGTTATTGATGATATTGATTGTGCGGTAAGAAAACCAAAACCAACCATTGGCGCAGATGATGTTCCTGTTACAGTTCCTGCATCCATAACCATTGCTGAAACTTCAGGCACAACAAATAATGATGGTGTAATATGTGATGGGACTTCAGCTACATTGACAGCATCAGGTGGTGCCACATATTTATGGAGTACTGGGGCTACAACTGCAGTAATTAATGTAAATACTTCTGGAACATATGTAGTGACAGTTACAGATGCAGGCGGATGTCAAGGTTCTACATCTGCTGCAATTACAGTCAATCCTACACCAACAGTTTCAATTGCAGTTAGTGAAAATTCAGGTAATTCGCCAAATGATGGTATATTATGTTCTGGAGCTAGTGCAACGTTAACGGCAAGTGGTGGTGGTACATATCTTTGGAGTACTGGAGCAACCACATCTGAAATTATCACAGGAATGGCTGGATCATATATAATAACTGTTACATCTAATGGTTGTTCTGTAAGTACGAGTACAAGTATTACAGTAAATCCTTTGCCTACAGCTGGTATTATGGTTGCAGATATGTCTGGTTTAACAGATAATGATGGAGTAATTTGTTCTGGTTCTTCAGCTTCGCTTACAGCATCAGGAGGAAGTATTTATTTATGGAGCAATGCACAGACCGCTGCTTTAATTAATGTCAGTTCAGAAGGGTCTTATGTAGTAACAGTGACTGATCTTAATGGATGTACATCTGCAACTTCTACTTATGTCGATGTCTTAGATTCACCAATAGTAAATGAAACCATCACACAACCAAGTACTTGTTTTTCGATGGATGGAGAGATAAATATTACTGTATTATCAGGTACCGCTCCGTATACTTACACATGGATTACTCCTAATGGATGTGGTGTTATACAAGGGCAGCAAGATCAATCTGGATTATGTGTAGGTTCATATACTGTTGAAATTAGTGATGTTAATGGTTGTACTGTTATAGAAACATTTGTGCTTAGTATACCAGGAGGTTGTGGGGGCTGTTCTACTATAACTTCTATTGATGTGAATCCAAATGATATTTGCCTTGGTGATTCGGCCTTGTTTACAGCATTGAACGCTCTACCTGGTGCGATATTTGAATGGTTTGATGCAATGACAGGAGGAAATTTAGTAGGAACTTCAAATCCTTTACAAAGTGGAGCTTTAAGTTCAACAACAACTTATTGTGTTGAACAAACAATATTTATAAATCAATCTGTTACTTATGATTATACAGGGACTGAACAGACTTTTGTTGTTCCTGCCGGTGTAACATCTATCAACATTGAAGCTTTTGGTGCTCAAGGAGCTAATGGTTCTTCAGGGTCATCTCCTGGCAATGCTGGCTTAGGTGGTTCAGCAACTGGTACTTTAGCTGTCACTCCAGGCGATATATTATATATCAATGTAGGAGGTCAAGATGGTTTCAATGGCGGGGGCCCTGCCGGAGTACATTTAGGTGTTGGTATCCAGACCTTTTCCGGCAACGGTGGAGGTGCATC
>DAOLFJ010000083.1:0-15831 GCA_035326365.1 Saprospiraceae bacterium
CCTGTGGCATGGACCAAAACCTACACTACCCAAAGTGGTAAATCTTCCAAAGTATTTTTCACCACCTTAGGTCATCCATATGACTTTAAGGACGTCTCTATGCGAAAATTGCTTCTCAATAGTATCTTTTGGGCCTTAGACGCAGAAAACAAAATCCCTGAAAATGGTGTAAACGCGGACCCTGTAGAGATATACGAACCTAGTAATAGTGGATTTGGTCAGAAATATAAAAAAGGAGTGAAGTTGATGGATTTAGGAAAGTGATTTTGGATCAATTAAATTTAAACATCTTGCTTTCTTAAAACTTATTTACATCTTAAAACCAAAAAAGAGACACCCAGATAAGTCTAGATGTCTCTTTTTAAAGTTAAATAAATATCAATACATCTTAGTTGATTCTTGCAGTACCGTTCACATCACCAAGTTTTATGGTTTCAAAGTCTAGTCCCGTTGTATCAGACTGAAGATCAATAATTTCATAAAACTCAAGGTTAACATTTGATGATGGTCTAAGTAGCCAAGAGATTGAATGTCCAAAGTTTTGATTAATACCTAAAAGTAACTTTCTAATTAAAACCATGTCCGTAGCTGTTACATTTCCATTAAAACTTACATCAGCAGCTAAAATTTTTGATGCTGAAGATAAAGGAACTAACCCTAAAATATGCCTCTGAATCAGTACAAGGTCAAGCGTTGTAACTCCATTCAAAAAATCATCATATCTTTCTCCACCTACTAGTTTTGCGGTTATTTTATAATCATTCCCGTTAGGCAATTGAAATTGATAATGTCCGGTTGTATCAGGTATCACGATGATCGTTTCTGGTTGTGTTAGGTTGACAATTTGAATCTCAACTTCTGCATTTTTTATAAAAAGCGATGGTATGTTTCCACTAATAAGTGAAGTTTGGGACCTCAGTCCAAAAGTGATGAACAATAATGTGATTGTTATTAAAATATTCTTGATTGTCATGGTGTGTGTTTTTTAATTTTTGATAAATTTTACGGTAGCAATGGCATTTGAGTGATCTAATATTTGTACCACATAGATCCCTTGATTTAAAGTAGTACAGTCAATGCCTGACTCAAAATTGTAACTTCCTGATTGTAAAACTTTGCCACTAAAATCAAAGATATTAAAGGTCAAATTATCTTTCTTTTTGACATCGATTATCAGGTTACTATTAGTCGGATTTGGATACGCCGCAATTTGTACTTTTGGATCATAAGATATAACTGAAGAAACAAATAAAGGTCTTCCTATAGTATGGTTTTCTATATTAGTCTGAATAGGAGTATTAAAATCAAAATAAATTTCTGCTCGATTATTTATGCGATCTTCATCTACCAATACATCTGAAGGATAAATTTCATATACCAAATATCCGTGTGACAATGCTTCGTTTTTGAATGAATCTACGAGTTGAATATCTTTGAATGTAACCACTAATTCTCTATTTTCATCAAATTGATAACTATAATCGTGACTAGCTACGGTCATTTTAAAAGTGCTGATATCCAGGTGATCTTCTATTACATTACGAATCACGATATTAAAAGCTGTATCTGTGCCTGTATTTTGAAATCTGATTTTATACTCTATTTTATCATATTTCTCAATATATTTTTTCGCTCCGTATCCTGATGGGAATCCTGTGATATCATTTGGATCAAATGCGCCAATATTTTGCAGACAAAGTATATCTATAAAGGGATCAAAGTCATTCATAGAAAATAAATT
Organism: Saprospiraceae bacterium; assembly: GCA_035326365.1. GTDB lineage: Bacteria > Bacteroidota > Bacteroidia > Chitinophagales > Saprospiraceae > OLB9. Next base: position 1,742 of record DAOLFJ010000083.1, read on the forward strand.
GACAAATCCAGTAGATGTGCTTCCTGTGCCACATCCTTCTACAAATGCTCGAGGTCTAGATAATCCAGGATAATTTACTTCATTTTGTGTAATGATCGTGTAAGTTTTTCCATCAGCATCTAGATCCACTACCAACGATTCGTTTGCCAATAACTGATAGGTCACAGGTGGACGCATGACATCATCTTCTATAACAATGTATTCTAAAGCTGCTGGCATATTTCCTTGTCCTACATTGGTAAGGGTAAAAACCACTTTTTCATCATTATCACATACACCATTGATAATTACATCAGAACCTGCATAATTAGTAGGTATAGCGCATGGTTCATTAGGATAGCCGAGTGCTGTGATACAATGCGTCTGCCCTATCTCAGTACCTTCACAATCGATATTTACAACAATGTCAATGTAACCTGTAGCATCAGGTTCCAAATCACTAAGTGCAAATACCAAGGTATCACCATTTATCGTATAAGGCAAAGATGTAGACACTAAGGTCATATATTCGTCTAGTATAACTTCTACACTTGCATCTTCTGCCGTAACTGTCCCGATATTCTCATACTTGATTCTTACAGAATTATCAAAACATCTTCTAAAAAAAGCTGCATTTACATTTGTTTGGAGTATGGCACAGGATTGTATTGCATTAGTGGTAAAGTTTACATCTGATACCGTTTGATCTTCTACAACAGTCACCGTGATGGGTGGTGTACAAATAGCATATAAATCATTTTTAGGTACCAAAGATACTGTGTAACTGCCTTCTGGCAATCCTGCTGAATAGCTGCCATCTGCTTTAGTATTTCTAATGAATGAATGCGTGCCATTATCAAAAAAAACGATCCAGTCTTTCAGAAGCCTACTTCCAGGATCTGCTATACAATCTTCATTCGTATCAAGCAAGGCATTGCCTGTAATGGCGCCAAAATTGATATCAAAAGCATTGTTGGTCATAGAAATACAAGAAACTGATAATTCATCTGAAATGAATTCAGCTATAAAATCAGGATCCAAAATAAAATAACTGGTAGCTTGTGTATTCAGGATATTAAATTTTAATGTCAAAAATGGCTTCGAATTATCTACAGGTTCTGGGAAAGTATTATTATTCACATATACCATAACTAACCGACCAGATTGCGAGTTAAATTGGACAGGCGAGAGTGGTAGATTATTAAAATAAACATTAGAAGAATCCAATTTTAAAACATTGGCATCAAATAAAAATCCAACCTGGAAACTAACTACATTAATCTTTTGAGTTTGATATAATTCTACAACAAGCTGATCACCTTCAAAAGAATATTGGGGTGTAAATAAAACGGTGTCTTGACAAGCTTTCAAAGGTGAGAAAAGGGCTGTCAAAACCATAAGTAACAATGAGAAATAAATGTGTTTTTTCATGACGATTTGTTTATATTTATGATTTAATAAATTTGTTGAGACAAAGATAAGCGAACAGTATTTGGTTATTAAAAAACATAATATTATATTTGTAGCATATTTACATTCATAAAAACACATTATTTAATTATATATCAACGAATTGCAAAATAATTTGTACCAAATACCATGACTAAACTTGCCCAAATTTTACTCATTTTATCGCATAAAGATAGAAAAAAATTCAGAGAACTGATTATGACATCTCTTTTTGGTGGTAAACCAAAACATCTTGATATGTTTGATCTTGTATCTAAAAACAAAAGTTTGGAAAAGGTTTCTGTAGAAGATAGGCTTATTCAGAGTGACCTTTACAAAATGATAGAGAAATATATTGTCATGCAAAAAGCTATGACGGATGAAAAGTATTGTGGTCAGAAATTATTAGAAACCTTCCGTCTCCATGAAAATCAAAAACTTTTTGACACGTTACTGAATAAAGAGACTGAAATAAATCTTCAAAATCCTGACACAAACTATAGCGCTGTATTAGCTTATGAAAAATGGAAGTTTGACCTACTCAAAAGCAGATTTACAAACGTAGAGATAGATACCATTGTAAGTTCTAATGATCGGGCACTCATCCTTCAAAAACTAAAGCTTAGTGTAAACCTAGCTTCACAATCTACCCTTATTACCAAAGATCAAAACTTCGGATTGTTGCCACATATGCTAACATATATACAAGATCAACAATTAGACAAGTATGACGATATTGGTTTGTATTATTATTGCTGGATGATGATGCATTTTACCAAGGAAGAGGTATGGTTTGAAAAATTTGATACATTATTTAAAAAGGTTTCGGACACAATAGCAGAAGAAGAAAAAAGTACGCTATATTTTCAGGGAATCAACTTTTGTATACGACGCTATAATAATGGTGAAAAAGAGTATGGCCACATCTTGATGAATTATTACATAGAAGGATTAGATAAAGGTTATTTATTGCTTAATGGTTGGCTTTCGCGGAATACCTATAGAAATATTTGTACGATTGCCATCAGACTACAAAGACTGGAAGAAGCAAGAAAAATAACAATCGAATATAAAGACCTGCTTCGACAGGATGACAGAGAAAGCGCCTATCATTTTAATCTAGCGAATATGGCTTTTTCCGAAAAAAATTATGATGAAGCCATAATTTCTATGCAAAAAGTTGATTTCGACGACCATTTATCCAACTTATTTGCCAAAACACTTCTACTCAAAATCTATTACGAAAGTGGTCAAATCAGACTATTAGACTCTCATTTAGATGCCATGCAAGTCTATCTGCAGCGCCAAAAAATAGTCGGTTACCACAAACTAAATTATGACAAGATGATAAAATACACTAAAAAAATATTGAAACAGAATCCGTTTGATAAAGAAAGTAAAGAAAAATTGATCACTGAAATATCTCAAGAATCATCTGTCACCGATAAGGAATGGCTCATAAAACAAGCTATGGCCATTTAAAAACTAAAGAAAATCAATATAGCTAGGGTAAATCATAAAGTTCTTAACATTTTGTCAAAATGACCATAACATACCTAAAACAATGGTTTGCAACTAGGCAATACAGGCTAAATACAGCTGATTATCAACAATATATGTCGAAATACAGTCAATCCAAACTTAAATTTCAGCCAAATGAAATGGCAATTTTCGTGTATTTTTGGATTGATTATTGTTAAAGTTAATTTAAGTGTTGGGTTATTGTGATCCTTTTCGTCTATTTTCAGTTAATTTTGCATTGTAAACATTACATCAGATAATATTCATGGGTAAATTCATATACATATTAACAGCTTTTATTCTTTGTCAAGGACCCAATACCTTATTGGCCCAAAATAAGATTAAATGGTTGACATGGGAAGAAGCTATGGAGAAATCCAAAGTAGAAAAGAAAAAAATATTCATTGACATATATACAGAATGGTGTGGTTGGTGCAAAAAAATGGATAAATCCACCCTTTCAGAAGGTCACCTAGCAGTGTATCTTAATAAGAACTACTACGCTGTAAAATTTGATGCTGAAAGAATCACACCTGCCATGCTTAAAGATAAGGAATATAAACACGTCAAAAATGGTACTAAAGGCTATCACGAGCTTGCCATTCATTTTTTGCAAGGACAAATGAGTTATCCTTCTATGGTATTTCTAGATGAAGACTTGAATTTAATCCAATCCATACCTGGCTACCAAGATGTGAAAACATTTGAGATGATCATCACTTATTTTGGCAGCAATAGCCATAAATCTGTCCCTTGGCAGAGATATATGAATAATTTCCAGCGAGAGATATTCTTCAATATGAGTGTAGGTAAAAATTAAGATCAACTCTTATTCAGCTAATTTACACCCTTTAGGAAAGGAACAAACTTAAAGTTCCCATGACTTTCTTTCTTTAGTGTGCCATCAAGGTTTTTGGTAATCTTAATCATTTTCTGTTGATTTCCTTCTCCTATTGGAATCACCATCATTCCACCAGGTTTTAATTGTTCGAGAAGTGTTATTGGCAATTCAGTGGCACCTGCAGTCAATAGTATTTTATCGTAAGGCGCAAATCGTGGCGCACCTAGATAACCATCGCCAAAAAGGGTTCTGACATTGCCAAATCCAATTTTGTGAAGCAACAACTCAGTTTTGTCATAAAGCGACTTTTGTCTTTCGATAGAATATACCTTAGCACCTACAAATGCAAGCACACACGCTTGAAAGCCTGATCCCGTGCCTATTTCGAGCACTTTATCTCCCTTTTTAATCTCTAATAGAGATGTTTGGAAAGCAACGGTATATGGTTGTGAAATCGTTTGGTCCGCATCTATAGGAAATGCCACATCTCTATAAGCCCACTCTGCAAAAGTCTTCTCAAGAAAAAAATGCCTAGGTATCTCCATGAATGCCTGCAAGATCCTTTCGTCGCTAATACCTTTTGTTTTCAGTTCATGCACCAACTGTTGTCTAAGTCCTCTATGTCTATGTGTATCTACCAAAACTATTAAAATTTGCACAAATATATTAAATATATTTGTAATATGTATGCTAGACGTAAGAATAATTTTAAATACTGAAGTTCCCTCAATTGTCATCACGATAGTCACGAATGAAAACGCCATCTACAAAAGTCACATCCAATTTGTCCGTTCAAATACAGTTTTTGATAATAAATCTTCAAACAGATACATTCTTTTGGCATAAATAATTAATTTTACGTTCGCTAAAATTTAAATTTTAAAGATGATTAACAAAATAATTCAGCTGTTATTACTTTTCACTCCAGGGATGGTAATCTCCCAGAATGTGTGGAAAAAAACTAACGAGTCAGAAATCAGTCTAAGATCTACAGAAATCCGAGAAGTTATACCTCAAAAATATCAAACTTTCAGCTTTGATGCTAAGGCTTTTGAAACGATTGTATCTCAAGCGCCTATGGAATTTGGTACGGATGGTAGTAGAAATCAAACAACCATAGATCTACCACTTCCTGATGGAAAACTAGCAACGTTCGTTGTGTGGCAGTCTTCCGTAATGGAAAAAGAACTTGCAGATAAATATCCACAAATCAAATCATACAAAGGTTACCAACTAGGTGATAAAAGCGTTATTGCTCGATTTGGAGTAGGTCCTAATGGGTTTCACGCAGCTATAAAGTCGAACAATGGGACTGTCTACATTGACCCTTACACGCTTCGTAATCAGCACCATTATATGTCTTATTACACGTCAGATCATATAGAAAACAATCTTTATGAAAACGTATTATGTGGTACAAAAGATGAAATACCTCATGACAAAAAAGGCCCAAAATGGGGTACAGAGACTAGAAATAGAGCTGATAAAATGGAGTTAAGACTTTATAGATTAGCACTAGCTTGTACAGGTGAATGGGGGACAGTAAGAGCTACCAAAGAAAATGCTCTAGCAGAAATGGTGACATTCATAGATAGAGCAAATGTCATTTTTGAATCTGAAGTTGCACTTAGATTGATATTAATAGCTAGAAATGATGAACTTATATTCTTGGACCCTTCAACAGATCCTTACACGAGTGCTGACGAAGGTCTTGTCATTTTAGGTCAAAATGGATCTGTATTAAATACCAGAGTAGGTGCTGATGCATATGAAGTGGGACACGTTTTTTCAAGATGTTATGATGTAGGAGGTGTAGCAGGCGGCAATATCTGTACTCCAGGAAAAGGAGCAGGGGTCACTTGTCATAATGGTAATAGCGTCACCAATGGTGTTGTCTTGATATTTAACCATGAAGTAGGACATCAGATGACAGCCAGCCATACATTCAATAGATGTGGTGATACAGACCAATTAGCATTAGGAACAGCATATGAGCCTGGCAGTGGCAATACGATACTATCATACGCAGGCGCATGTGGCAGTGACAACCTCGGAGTACCAAGAGAAGCATATTATCATGGAGCGTCTCTAGAACAAATGTTAAGCTTTACAAATAGCCCTGGTTCTGATGCATACATATGTGCAGAAAAAGTAGACATTAATAATTTCGTACCCGTCATTGACCTCCCTTATGAAAATGGATTTTTCATACCCAAAAGTACACCCTTCTTTTTGACAGCTAGTGCAACAGATGAAAATAATGATCCTATGACTTATACATGGGAGCAATTTGATAACCTACCATCTGTACCATTAGGATCGCCAATGGGCAACTGTCCATTATTCAGATCACTAAAAGACCAAATCAATCCGACTAGATTTTTTCCTAATGTACAAGACCTATTAGCTGGTAGGTTTAACTTGCCTACAGAATTCCTCCCAACTTATGGTAGAGACCTGACATTCAGGTTTGTAGTGAGAGATAATAATCCATTAGGAAATGCGTCAGTTTGGGAAGAACTAAAGTTTAAGGTAGCTACCAATGCAGGTCCTTTCAGATTGACAAGTCCATTTAATAATTTCAGAGCAAAAATAGGTGATGCTTTAAAGGTGACTTGGGACGTAAGTAATACAGACATTGCACCGATTAATTGCAAAGAAGTAGACATCTATATCTCTTACAACGGAAGTTTGGATTTCGCTTCAAACAACATGATACTGGTTTCGAAGTCGACGCCAAATGATGGAGAAGAAGATATCATCATACCAAATAGAACAACTATCAATGCGCGTATCGTTATCAAAGCATCAAACAATATTTTTCTAACTACTTCTATATTTAACTCCATCATAGAAACACCTGAGACACCATCTATTTTTGTGGATGTGGCAGAATCAGTAAAATCTATATGTTTGCCCGAAAATGTAAGTTATACTTTTTCCACAGTAGGTTTGGGTGGATTGACTGAAAATATAAAATTTGAAGTATTGTCAGGATTACCTACTGGTGCTATTGCTACTTTTGAGAAAGATGCAGTCTCAGCAGGTGAATCAAATAATCTATTGTTGGACTTAAGTAATGCAACTGGTACCAATGATTATAAAATTGTTGTTAGAGCTTTTGCATCAGGATTTGATACTTTAGACAGAATTATTCATTTAAAGACTACGGGTACAGATTTAAGTAATATTGCCTTAAAATCACCACCAAATGGTATTAACGGTTTAGGACCAACACAAATCTATAATTGGGATACGAAAATCGATGCCACAGAATATACACTAGAAGTGGCTACTTCACCAGATTTTAATCCAAATAATGTAGTAATATCACAAACACAAGAAGGCACCTCATTTCCATCAAATACCTTTTTAGAAAAAGCAACTATCTACTATTGGAGAGTTAGATCTAATAATGTTTGTGCAGAAGGAGAATGGTCAGAGATTTTTGCATTCAATACAGAAGCCCTGAGTTGTGAATTAATAAAATCAGGTACCATCAGTATCAATATTCCAGGGAATGGACTTCCAGTTATAGAATACCCAATAGAAGTAACGGCTGATGGTATCATCAGTGATGTAAATTTAAAAAACATCAAAGGCACCCACCAAAGAGTAGGCGATTTAGTAACATATTTAGTGGCTCCTTCTGGCAAAGAAGCACTTGTGTGGAGTAAAAAATGTAGTACTATCAGCTCATTTAATGTAGGAGCAGACGATCAGTCAAATAACTTCTTTCAATGTCCGATAAATGTAGGTAATATCTATAGACCAGAATCTCCATTCTCCATATTTAATGGTGAATCTATAAAAGGACAGTGGAAATTTAGGATTGAGGACAAAGTAGCTGGCTCAGGTGGAAAATTGACAAATTTAGACTTAGAATTGTGTGCAAACATCATACTAAACCCACCTGTTTTGACAAGAAATGAAATACTCGAAATCCACCCTAAAGACAATAGAAATATTGATAGATCTTTATTGCTCTCAGAAGATCAAAACAACTCAGCAGCAGAACTCAAGTTTACGCTCGTAAAATCACCAACTAATGGTACGCTTACTTTAAATGGTGCACCTTTATCAGCTGGTAGCGTTTTCACACAAGAAAATATAGATAATTTTAATCTAGTGTACATCCATACTGCTGATAATGAAGATGATGATACATTTAGTTTTACAGTTTCTGATGGTCAAGGTGGATGGGTAACAATAACAGATTTCACCATCGATGTGGATGCATCTTTCCCTTCGGCTACCTTAGATATTGCTCAAGCCAATAATATCCTAGTATATCCAAACCCAACGAATGAGTCGGTTAATGTCAAATTCCTTGATTCAAACCACGGATTTAATATCTATCAAATACTCGATATCACGGGAAGAGAAATGTTGTCATCAAGTATCATAAACAAGGATGTCACAAACATAGACGTCCAAAGTTTACAATCAGGTATATACTTAGTAAAACTGATCAATGGTCATAAATCAGTTTACAAAAAATTTGTAAGACAATAGTCGATAAAAACAAAGTATTGAAGAAATAGTGTTTTCCATAAACTGGAGAACACTATTTTTTTTTGTAGCTTTCGCAAAAATTGTGTTTTACATTAAATGAATAATTAAGAAATGGGGAGTTTATCTCAGAATCGTGGTATCTTTTATATGTTGATCGCGTCATTTTGTTTTGCACTGACAGGAGCATGTGCTAGATATCTAAGGAATGATATCAACCCAATAGAACTTGTATTATTCAGAAATATCATTGGTGTAGTCTTTATCTTGTATTCAATCAGAAAAACACCTGTCATCCAAACCGGTGGAAAACTATATTTACTCATTTTCAGAGGTGTGATAGGAACCTTAGCGCTATATACTTTTTTCTATGGTATCTCAAAGATAGGACTAGCGATTGCAATCACCTACCAACAATCCTATCCAGTATTTTTAGCAGTGATGGCCATGTGGTTTTTTGGAGAGCGACTGAGAAATATGGAATGGTTTGCAGTTTTGATAGGATTTGCGGGAATTTGTTTGATCTTTTTACCTTCTATAGATACATCCCTTTTATCTGTAAAACATCATTTTATTGGTATATCAAATGCAGTTATGACAGGTATGGCTTATCTCAGCATTAGAGGTTTAAGTGAGATTTATGATCAACGGTCCATCATATTATCGTTTATGCTGTCAGGTATCATTTTACCATTAGTATCGCTTACGATAGGTTCGTTTTGGACAGTAGAAGGTTTAGATTTTATGATCGATACTTTTGACAAAATACATGTGTCACAGATTCCTGTTATTCTGTTATTGGGCATTGCAGCTTTATTTGGTCAGATATACTTGACCAAAGCTTTTTCTTACCAAAAAACAGGAATTATTGCTGCCGTAGGATATAGTAATATTGTTTTTTCTATCGTATTTGGTACTTTATTAGGAGACGCATTTCCCGATGTGATAAGTATGGTAGGCATAGGATTGATTATCGTTTGTGGCATCATGGTTTCATGGACAAAAAGACCGGCAACCGTCAAATCATAGCTTATTTATAAAGATGACTTGTCTAAAGGTCTCACACCCATATTCCATATAAAACCTTTGACTTTGAGTGCTTCATGATTGGCTTTTGACATAGGTATGACCTTAGATTTGGGTTCCTTATAGCATTTGATATCCGTCATTTTATTATCGCTCAGAAAGAATGACATACTGCTAGATTCAGTGGTATTGACGCCGACGTAGGCTTTATCTTTATCCGTAAGGTAATACACTATTTGTGCATTTCCATCTACATCCATTCGATATATCTTACTTTCTCTGAAAAATGCTTCTAGAAAACGTCCTTTTATTTGATTAAAAAAGCGAAGATCCTCCGTACTTAGAATTGTAGCATTTGATCTCACCACCAATTTATCCACTTTCTTTTCACGCATAAATATATCTATTGTATCTCCTGCTATCTGCGAACTATCTGACCATACAAAAGGATTTTTATGAAGTGTAAATAGCGAGTCACTTTTATTAAAAACAAGAGAATCACACACAGACTGCATATCAGATTTGAACATTCGCACATTATTATCTCCGATGAAATAATCAATGGTGTCCATAATTCCTGTATAAATTGTATCTGTTTGATTTTTTGTCATAGAAGTATCCACTTTTAAGGAATCAAGCTTATTTATATCAAGTGGCTTAAACACATTACCTTTATAAGTTGTATCAACAGGACTATCAATAATACTTTGGCTTGCTTCATTTTTCTTAGCCCTTCGAGCAGCATTTTTATCAGGATATATGATACGTTCTTTGATTACTCTAAACGACTTAAGCGTGTCTGCTTTTAGATACAAAGTATCACCTTCGATATCTGTTGTAAACATAGGACGCCCGACATCATTGGTGGCTTTCATATAGTTTTCTTCGCCTTTATACACGACATGATCTGCATAGATAGCTGTTTTTGCAGCTGTATCCCGCCATATAACATGACCATTTGCGATGCCAAATTTGATACTTTTGTCATAGTCTAGGGTATCCGCTTCTATCAACATAGGCGCATCACTAACCACTGATCGACCAGTAACGTTAAATTTTTCTGTTTTTTTGTCAAAATATATTTTTTCACCTGTGACTTCATTTTTTTCTCCCTTATAATATGCATCTGTTGTCAACCTAAATACATCATTCCTTTTGTCATAAAATATCGTTTTGGCAAAAGCGGTATCTTTTTCTGAATAATATTCACTCCTTATGGTATCACTTTTTAGCGTCACAAGGTCTAGACCACCATCATAAGTTATGGTGTCTGCTTTAGCAATAGTATTGCCTTCAAGATATTGTGCATTGCCAATGAAATCTCCTTTTTTATCATCAAGATCAAACCAACCTCGTTCGCTATATATTTGGCTAGTATCTTTGTGGATGCGCACGGGTGCCATAAAACGTGTCTCTTGTGTGATCGTATTGTATGATAATGAATCGCTTATGAGATTAAAACCATCACCATCTACTTTGACATTTTCATAAAAATAAGCCGTTTTTTCATTAAGCATGTATCGTCCTCGTTTGCTTATGAGTGTAGAAGGTCCATCTTCTAGTTTTGCATTTTTGGTATAATAACCTATCTTTTTTTCCACATCGTATATCAAATAGGAAGTGTAGAGTTTTTTGGTAGGACCATTTTCTAAGATGATATCCCCATATAAATATGCCACCAACGAATCTCCATCATAATGTAAGGAATCTGCAAATATTTTGATCGTATCATTCTGCATTAAAACGACATTAAAATACATTTTTAACTGTGCCCCTCTGAGTATCGCAGTATCACAATACATAAAAGTACCTGCGTGATAGACCTTTACATCGCCATTGAGATATTGTGTAGGTGGATTTGTAGTTGCATCGATGACTTGGTTGTTTTCACTGTGGATTGATATCTTTTTTTTGCCCTTAGAAGCATCTACAGGATTAATCTGCCCATAAACCATAGAAGTAAGGCATAAAACAACCAATATCAATTGATGACGTGGCGACAAAACTCCCGATATATATTTTAAATAACTTTTGATAATTTCTGTTTTATACTAATCTTAACGAACCATTGCAGACTTTTGTATCGGCTGATTCTGTTAAAAAAATGCAAAGATATTTATTTGTGTCGAAGATACAAGACAATAACTTTTCCTTAATGGTGTGAAAACTTGCTTTCAGGGTTTAATAAATGGTTTAAGAAATAGATTTGACGACTTCATCAGCAAGCTTCTCACCCAAAAAAGTACCAATCGCAACACCCATGCCACCAAGTCGCACACCAACTAAAAGATCATCATGTGCCCATTTGCATATAGGAAATTTAGAATCCCCTACCCCTAAAATACCGCTCCACCAATGCTCGACCTTTTCTGATGCTCCAGGATGTATGGTTTCTAGTATATTTAATAGATATCTTTTTATATTTTCTGTATTCCCAAATTCACTAGTTCCTTCTACATTAGCATCAATATTCCTGCCGCCACCTAGCAGAATTCTACCTTCATATTGCCGGAAATAGATATACCCTTTATCCACATGATAAGCAGATGGTAAGTTAAGGTCAGTAATTGGAGATGTGATTAAGACTTGATTTCTAGCTGGAACTACAGGAAGTTCAGGAAGCAATTGTGCTGCAAATCCATTGGTGCAAATGATGAGTTTGTTATAATTTATCAGAAGGTTTTCATTTGCCGTGAGTGTGTGATCTTCCATGTTAATTTTTCCTACTTTTATGCCATTTATAATACTGACTCCTAACGAAACGGCTTGACGGATCAGTTCATTCATCATCATAACGGGATTGATCGTACCTTCATATTGATTAAAGATGGCTGTGGAGTCAAACGATTCTAATAAAATATTTTTTTGGCTAGCATAACACTGGCTGATGCTCAGATGATCAGATATTAATTCATTACAATAAGATATTTGGTCGAGACATTTCCCCTTTAGTTCAGCGTCTTGATGTCTAAATAATTCAGTGCCTCCTACATTTTGGTATTTCATCACAGATTCAGAAACACGACTTTTTAATTTATGCAGGCCATCCCATCGCATTTTGACAACTTCCATACAAGCTTGTTCTCCCATATTTCCGATATCATCAAGTAATTCGGAAACAGATCCAAAACAAGCGAAACCAGCATTTTTAGTACTTGCACCGTATGGCAAACTCCCTCTTTCAAGAATTTTTACACTTAGGTCTGGCCTGCTGCTTTTGACAGATATTGCTGTACTTAAACCTACTATACCAGATCCAATAATGGTAATATCGGTAGGAGATTCGATAAAATATTTTTCCCAAAAACTAAAATTCATTACCTTGTGCCTTCATTTTGCAAAAGTAAAACAAATAAAACAATATGATTCAGAGAATACAAAGTATATTTCTATTATTAAGTGGTGTTTCATTTTTTAGCTTATTCGGAGTGTCATTTGCGACAAGCTCAGTAGCTATCCCAGATTTACTTTCTGATATGGTTTATAATGTCCAGGACAGTCCGATTCTGATGGTTTTGGCAGGACTAGGTGGGCTAATTTGTATAGGAGCCATCTTTTTGTTTAATAATAGACCACTTCAAATAAAAATGAGTTATTTGGGTATAGTTTTTTCGATTTTATTGGCTGTTGTAGCGTTTTTGTTAATTTACAATGAACAGACTTTTACAACCCAAAGTGACAAAATCGATGATTCATTTGGACTTTATTTACCTTTTATTTCTTTAATTTTATCTGGTCTTGCAGCTAGATTCATTACCAAAGACGAGAATACAGTAAGGTCTATGGATAGATTGAGATAAACGATGGAAGATAAATTAGATTTATCATCTGAATGTATTTTTTCTACAAGTCGCAGTAGTGGACCAGGTGGACAACATGTGAATAAAACCGAAACTAAAGTCGAACTCAGGTTTAACATTTTAGATTCGGTTTTATTAACATCAGCACAAAAAAGGCTGATTATCAAAAATCTAGGCAATAAACTAATCGAAAACAATAGCACGATCTTACTCACTGCCCAAGAGACAAGAAGTCAGGCTAAAAACAAAATATTGGTCATTAAAAAACTGCACGAATTGATCAGTGAAGCTTTAGTACAAGAAGAACCAAGAATACCGACAAGACCTACAAAAGCATCAAGAGAAAAAAGAATCTCGACCAAAAAAACTTCTGGTGAGATAAAAGCTATGCGCGGCAACCTTAAGAATAGGGAATGGGAAGAGTGAATGGTTGATTGACAGAATGAGTGAATATAGGATTGGGTGAATGAACAAAAGACAAAATGATTGAAGTGGTGAATGAAAAAATGATAGAATGAGAGAATGGGTGTATCATATAGCGAAAGACTAGAATGCATAATAAATAATGAAATTATTACCGAAAAAATCATATAAATTTCTATTTTTGCACATCAATATCCTAACCAAATGATATCAAAAAAAGTAAATTCTGTAGAAGAAGCATTACAAGGCATAACCAATGATATGACACTCATGCTCGGAGGTTTCGGGCTTTGCGGTATTCCAGAAAACGCCATAGCACACCTTGTAAAAATGCGTGTAAACAATCTAACATGCATCTCTAATAATGCAGGTGTAGATAATTTCGGTCTCGGACTACTGCTTCAAAATAAACAGATCAAAAAAATGATTTCATCTTATGTAGGTGAAAATGAAGAATTTGAAAGGCAAATGCTGTCTGGAGAACTTGAAGTTGAGCTAATACCACAAGGTACACTGGCAGAAAGATGTAAAGCTGCACA
>DAOLFJ010000454.1:0-3047 GCA_035326365.1 Saprospiraceae bacterium
CATATTGTTTTTGACACTTTGCTCGAAGACATTGAAGTCCAGCATTTCTATGGCCGCAGGATCAAAGACTATCATTTGATTGACTTCTCTGATGGCGCTCATTCTATCATCATAGTGAACGGTGAAAGCTGCTTTAAATTTTGGTATCGGTTCGAGATTGACTTTGGCTTCTAGGATGATGCCGAGACTACCTTCAGAGCCTGCAAATATCTTTGCTAGGTTCCATCGGTCGGTATGGATAAATTCGTCGAGTGGATATCCATTAACCCGACGCATGACTTTGGGATAAGCGGCTTCGATGGCGGTGGCATGTTCAAAAATAATCTTTCTGAATGAGCGATATACCTCACCTTCACGATCTGTTTGTAGGCATTTGGTTTCGTAGTCTTCTGCGGATAATTCACCCAATTCGAGTACAGTACCATTCATCAGCAATACTTTAAGTTCCAACACATGGTCTATCGTTTTGCCATATTTGATACTTTTGGTACCTGATGAGTTATTGGCGATCATACCACCTATTGTGGCTCGGCTCGTCGTCGCAGGGGCGGGCGCAAAGTGCAAGCCATGATCTTTGACCGCAGCATTGAGTTGGTCACGTACTACGCCAGGTTGGACGATGGCATATTTTTCTTCGGCATTAATTTCCAATATCTTATCAAAATATTTGGTAAAATCGATGACCAGAGCATGATTAGTAGTTTGTCCTGCTAGACTCGTAGCGCTGCCACGTGGCATGACGGGAATATTGTACTTATTGGCTATTTGAATGATTTTTATAAGATCACTTTCATTTCTTGGGATAGCTACAGCAAGTGGCTGCAATTGGTACAAAGATGCATCAGTAGCATACAATCCCAGACTAAGATCATCAGTTTTGATTTCTGATGTGGTGATGGTTTTTAATTCTTGCAAAAATGGTTGCAAATCTTTGGGTAATTGTGTGGTTGCCATGGTGTGATCTATTCTTCTAGCAAAGGTATTAAAAACACAATTCTATCCTTTGTTTTTTTAAATTTCCCTGTTATTTTTTACATTTGCCTAATCGTTTTCCAATACTTATATCTTTACAAAGATGACACTAAATGAACAACTCGCTAAGCAACTCAAAGACTTATTCCTTACAGGTCAGTGGATAGGTATGGACCTTAATCTCAAGGCGCAACTTGATGACGTAGATGTTGAAATGGCTAATACTCATTATGAATCTCTCAATACAATAGCGCTTTTGTCATTTCATCTCAATTATTATCTGGAAGGTGTCATAAATGTTTTTAAAGGTGGTACTTTGGATATTCGAGATAAATACAGCTACGATATGCCAACTATCACATCGCAACAAGAATGGGATACTATGCGCGAAAACATCTACAGAAATGCAGAATACTTTGTGTACTTGGTAGAGCAAATGCCTACTTCTCAATTAAACGATGCTTTTACAGATGAAAAATATGGCACATACCTTCGCAATTTGATGGGCATACTCGAGCATAGTTATTATCATTTGGGTCAAATTGTATTGATAAAGAAATTGCTCAAAACCAAATAAAGTGATAAGATTGTAATACCAATATGATGACTGCCTGAAAAATAAATATAAAAATATTATATGTGATTAGTTGTAATATGCAAAATATACATCATATTTGTTGCTTCGTACTTTGATGAGAAAGTATTTTTTTATAATCAAAACATAATAAAACATGCGACATTTATTTTTATTGTTTTTTGCAATTTTTACAATTGTATTGAATGGCCAAACACTTACAGGTGTGGTCACTGATAATTCTGGCTTACCGTTGATTGGAGTAAGCATTGTGGAAAAAGGTACAAACAATGGTGTTGTCACTGATATTGATGGTGTTTACAATATCAACCTCACAACTAATAAACCTATTGTTATATTTAGTTATACAGGGCATAAAGGCTTAGAAAAATCTGTTGACGGTGTCTCTGAGATGAATGTTGTTCTCGAAGAAGGAATTTTACTGGGAGAGGTTCAAGTAGTAGGTTCAAGGTCTTATAACCGAAGTGCTACTAATTCTCCAGTGGCAATTGATGTCATAGAAGTCGCCAATCTCGCAAATAGCACAGGTAGGGTCGAAGTCAATCAACTCCTTCAGTTTAATGCACCTTCATTTAATGCTACCAAACAATCTGGCTCTGATGGCGCTGACCATGTTGATCCTGCTTCATTGAGAGGTTTGGGTCCAGATCAGACCCTTGTTTTGATAAATGGAAAGAGAAGACATCAATCGTCACTGGTCAATATATTCGGCACGCGTGGTCGTGGTAATACAGGGACTGACCTCAATGCGATACCTGCAGCTGCTATCAAAAGAATAGAAATACTGCGTGATGGTGCATCCGCCCAATATGGATCTGATGCAATCGCAGGTGTGATCAACGTAGTATTAAAAGATAAAACGTCAGGATTGTCAGGAGGCGTCACTTATGGTGTTTATATTACAGATGTGGGTGAAGGTTATGCTGAGAAATCTGGTGAAGATATTTATAATGTGAATGGTAAAAATAGGTCTCTAGACCCTGATGGTGACAAAAGTTATGATGGGAATACCACAAGGGTTGATTTGAATTATGGAGTAAGTCTTGGTGATAAAGGCGGATTTGCTAATTTTACTGCGGAATATCTTACCAAGGACAGGACGCTCCGTCCTGGATATTCATGGAGAAAAGGTTATGGTTCAGCCGCAGTAGACCAATTTCAATTTTTTGTGAATAGTGCAATGCCTTTAGGAGATAAGTCAGAGTTATATATTTTTGGTGGACGAGGAAATCGAGATACAGATGCATTTGCTTTTTCTCGTTCAGAACCATCTGCGGATGAACCACGGACGGTACCTTCTTTGTATCCGAATGGATTTACACCGAGGATTACTTCAAATATAATAGATAACTCATTTACAGGTGGTATTCGACATGAACTTTCCAATGGTTGGCAGGCTGATTTTAGCCACAGTTATGGACTTAATGATTTTCATTACCTTATCAAAAATACCAAGAATGCATCCTTGGGAGCAGCATCT
>DAOLFJ010000455.1:0-3044 GCA_035326365.1 Saprospiraceae bacterium
CGCCATCATATCGGTAAACACCATAACCCTCTGCTGTAAACCATATATTTCCTTTGCGATCTTCATAAAAACTACCTGTTTCTTCTCCTTCTATGATACTATCTTTCGTGTAATTGACAAATGACTTTCCATCAAATTTACTAACACCACCATAAAAAGTTGACATCCAAATATTACCTTTTCTATCTTCAAAAATACCATTTGCATTATTGTCAGTAAGTCCATTTTTAGTGGTCAAATGAGTAAACTCCCCGTTCTTATATTTGAAAATTCCATTTCCATCTGTAACGAGCCAAATGGTTCCACTTTTGTCTTCTATAATTTTAAAAACCAACCGATCAGATAGCATACTCTGCCGATTTTCGACCTTTGTATCTGGCAACGAAAAAGGTGTAAACTTCTCTCCATCAAAATGACTCACTCCTCCGATAGACCCAACCCAAATGAGTCCTTTTTTGTCAATGGTTAATCCCCAAATTTCAGGATCATCACCTGGTAATCCTTCTTTTTTTGAAAAGGATGTAAACTTTTTACCATCGTATTTTATGAGTCCTTCACACGTTCCAAACCATATATTTCCGGCTTTATCTTCTACAATGGACATAACCCTCATCCTTGGATTAATTCCTTCGATGTCCATTTTTTCAAGTGTTTTAGCATTATAGTGTATAATCCCGTCTCCATTGGTTCCAAACCAATAGTTCCCTTTTGCATCTTGATACATGGACCTAACAAACTCCCTTACCATGCCATTGAGATTGGTGTGAATCTGTGGAAATGTTGTGTTATTTTTGTATATCAATGGATTTTTAGTCACTATTTCTACAGGATCATTGGCTGATTTTTCTTTGGCTTGTCCATTGCATGAAGACAATTGAAATGAGAACATAATTAACATTAGATATCTTACAAAAGATACTATCTTACTCTCAATGTTTGTCATATGGTTGGTTTTAATTATTAATGTAAGATATTTTGTACATGATTCAAGTTTGCATTTTGCCGATGTGAAAGTCAAATAAATGATGAGCTTTAACTTAACAAATATATGTTACTTACTCGAATTCAATTCATCTTTAATCTTTTGAAGTGAATCTTTGTAATAATTAAGATTTTGATCATTATTTATTAATGCTAGATCCAAGGCTTTCTGATAACTTTCCAATGCGGCTGACATATCCCCGTTGATCTTTAAGGCTTCTCCATAGCTATCAAATACATTGGCAGATTTAGGAAAATGAATGGTGTTGGATTTTAAAATACATAAACCTATTTCTGGTTTCTTCAGTTCAGTCAGGTACTTATAACCTAGCATGTTGATATCCCATTCGCCAAAAAGTCCAGAATCCACTAAGTTTTTTATACTGGCACTTACATTCATCTCAGATTCTCCTATCATATAATGTTCGAGATGTTGATTTAGATTT
Organism: Saprospiraceae bacterium; assembly: GCA_035326365.1. Lineage (GTDB taxonomy): Bacteria > Bacteroidota > Bacteroidia > Chitinophagales > Saprospiraceae > OLB9. The sequence continues at coordinate 1,428 of DAOLFJ010000455.1, forward strand.
TGCTGCAATTGAATATACCTTTCAAGTTTATTTTTTCTAAGCAAATCTGCCGCTTTTTGGGCTAGTATATATGCTTGTTCTAATGTTTCTTCTGTTTTGGTTTGGATTTCTGGTTGGACACCTACGCCTTCCCAATTGGTCATAGTAATTGGATTAATGGCCCTACCCGTTGGTATAAAAACAGATAAATGTTCGTTAATTCCTCTTGTTCCTCCTGGATTCGCCCCTCCGGCAGACGTTTGTCCTATTAAGGTTGCTCTTTTCTGTGTCTGCATAATATAGGCAAATTCTTCAGCTCCTGAGAATGTTTCTTCACCTATCATGATGAATAAAGGTATTTCGTTCATTTTTTTACCACCTACTTCTTCCAAAGTCCAATATTCTTGCGTTCTATCTCCCTCTCGATAATAAAGACTATTTAAGTGTAGTTTTTTATCAAAGAAATAGCTGCAAAGATACTGAACCATGGATGGATCTCCACCACCATTGTGCGTTAAATCAATTATTACAGCATCAGACAGCGACAACAATTTTATATAGGCATCTACCATTTCTTTTGCTCTATCCATAGGAGCAAACATCCTTAAATCCAGATATGCCACATTTCCTTCCAACATCTTCAATTCTTTAAAGCCGTGATTGATGCTTCTGTAATTGTTAATTTGCCCCATTCGATGCGCTGATTTTGCTTCTAGACTGTTATCAGAAGCTATAAAAGGTGCATTTGACATTATCTTCATATGCTTATCCTTATTCACACTTTGTACTGACGCTGTAAGGACGGTCGCAAATGTTTCATTATTTTTACATTGATCAAAATGCCCGGCTTCGTATTGTTTATAAAGATGTTGACTCGTTTTTTTTGCGACATCAGGATATACGTAAAATTCCTGTATTAACAAAGACAGTTTTTCAATGGTTTCTTTTTTATAGACATCACTCAGGGTATTTTCCTGACTAAATAATGGTTGTATGGTCAGGGCAAACAAGATGATTAATGGATATTTCATATATAAATGTTTTTTTGTAAAAATTAATAATTAAAACTTCTGTAATTGTTGCTTATGGCAGCCTTTCAAGTTTGTTTCTCCTTTTTGTTGTCCGAATGCATCCATCAAAAAACTGAGTAATCTTGATACGATGATTATTTTATGCATATTTTATTAATGACTATATTTTGAAGTTTAAACTAAACCGCAAATAAAAGATTAAAATAATTTAAAGGGCAAATTAAAGTGTAAAACAATGTAAATGAATTGTAAATAAGTGTAAAGGAGCTTTTTAATTAATCCAAACTGATGCTAATATTATTTGGCTCTTAAGATGATAGATTTGTTTTAAAATTAGTAAGGAATAGCTACTTCCATGGAGATTAAACTTTTGCAACATTTACCATTAATTCGTCCAAGCTTCCTTGATATTAGCATTCACAAATTTTTCTCCGTCAAAAATACAGAGGCCTTGCCAAGTTCCACACCAAATTTGTCCTTTTTCATCTTCCATAATACTGAGTACAACATTTGAAGTTAAACCATTTTTAGTGGTAAATTGAGTGAAATTTTCGCCATCATATCGGTAAACACCATAACCCTCTGCTGTAAACCATATATTTCCTTT
>DAOLFJ010000456.1:0-3039 GCA_035326365.1 Saprospiraceae bacterium
GTGTGATACTCTTGTGATATCTGACAATCATCTTTGTGATATTATTTATTAAAAATATTTCATGAATATGTCAAAACAAATTAATATTTATTACATCGAGCGAGCGATCAGCATCATAGCTGCTGTCATTTTGTTACAGACACTTTATTTCAAATTTACAGCTGCGCCAGTTAGCGTGCATATATTTTCTACCTTGGGTATCGAACCTTGGGGTAGGATAGGGTCTGGTGTAGTTGAATTGGTTTCGGGCATTTTACTCTTTATGCCAAAGACATCTTTGTATGGTGCCATCCTTGCTTTAGGAACTATGGCAGGTGCCATTATGGCACACTTATTTTTTCTGGGCATAGAAGTCCAAAATGATGGTGGTAGTTTATTCCTACTTGCTATCATTGTTACGGTTTGTAGTTTAGGTTTGATTTTCATCAAATGGAATGAAGTATTAAATCTAAGTTCAAAATTCATTAAATTATAAAAAAAAAACATTAAGAATGAAAGTATTTTTTGTTTCAATGATTGTATTGTTTTCTATCGTTGTTAATGCTCAAAAAGCAAAGGAAGCGCCCATTTTCAGTACTAAAGATGGAGCTATCAAGGGTTACGATCCCGTGGCTTATTTTATATCTAGTCAGCCAACCAAAGGCTTGAAAGCAATATCCCATTCATGGAATGGTGCTACATGGTATTTTACTTCTGAAGCCAATAAGAAATTATTTGCCGACAATCCTGAGAAATATGCACCTCAGTATGGTGGCTATTGTGCATACGGATGGGCACAAGGATATGCTGTCAAAATAGAAGCAGATGCATGGGCGATCGTCGATGGTAAATTATACCTAAACTATAATAAAAGCGTTCAAAAGGACTGGGATAAGGATCGGGCAGGATATATCAAAAAAGCAGATGATAATTTTAAAAGGAAATAAATAAATTACCTTTTTAGGTAATAAAAAATTTTAGTTGTGATATATTTGTGATATAGGAATATTATCATTGTATCTTTAAATTATTATATAGCACATTTTAAAAAACATAATTAATAATGAAACACAGTTTATTTGCAATCTGCCTTCTTTGCGTTGTATGTAATGCAAGTGGACAAGCTTGGACTAAAGAAAAAGGAAAAAGCTTTTTAAAGCTAGATTTTACCACGATTACAGGAAATCAACTTTTTAATGATAAGGCTGAAGTGGTAGATTTTCAGGATTATAGTTTTAATACTGTGAGCTTTTATGGCGAATATGGTATTACAAATAAATTGACAGCGGTAGGTTACATTCCTCTGTTGCAAAGCAATTCAATCAAGGCTTCTGCATTAGGACCCGAAGCATCTAATGCTAGTTTCGGAGATGTAGATTTGGGATTTAGGTACGCTATTTCAAAAGAAAAATTTCCTCTTACTTTGACTGTCATGCTAGGTATCCCTTCTGGAGACAATAAAGATTCCAATGAACTTTACACTGGTGATGGAGAATTTAACCAAATCGTAAAATTAGCATCAGGTCTGGGTAAGGGTAATTGGTGGTTGCAAGGTGGCGTGGGTTTTAATAATAGGAGCAAAGACTATTCTGACGAATTTAGATTTGATGCAGAGTTTGGATATAAATTTATGCAGAGTAAGTTGTTAGCCATGCTCAAGTTTTCTGGAGTATCTCCTATGGATAATGGGACAGCACCACTGAATCGTACAGGGTTATTTTCTAATAATGTTTCATACTTTTCTCCTGCCATCGAATTGATGTATTATATCAGTCCTAAATATGGTTTAGCGCTGAGAGGCGCAGGAGCGAGTCCTTCATCTAGAAATGTGCAAGCAACTCCTTCATTATCATTGGCCTTTTTTGCAGATTTATAGTAAGTATTTACGATTTCATACGACTCAAGGTCAATATCAGGCATCTGACAGAATGTACAAAATACATCATGGTATTGTTGTTAACTATTGGATTTCAGTCATGTATGATTGTTAGATTATCAGATAAAAAAACCTTAAAAAAGTGAGACATTCTGTTTTAAATGTAGATATAAAATGTTTTAATTATAAAGGAATTTCTTCAAGATGTATCTATAATAGAAATCATCCATAGCTACTTTAATATATTTTAAATGAAGGATATTAAACTGAATAAAACACCTATTTGGTTTGGTAAATTAGTGAATTATGAATATTGGCCAATATGGCTATTCTATATCCCACTTACTATTTACCTGATATGTTTAGCTTTCAAGGCTAGATCATTTACTTTTTTTACAAGTGTCAACCCTGTTATAAAAGATAGTGGATCTATTAATTATAGTAAATACAGCATTTTATCTCATATTCCTGATCAATTAAAACCTAAAGGAATTTTGATAAAATCCACAGATATAAATGAAGTAATTCTGGAGAGTCTGGCCTTTCCTTTGGTTGCAAAACCAGACATGGGAGAGCGTGGAAAAGGTGTAGTAATTATAAAAAATAGTGATCAATTAAGAAGTTATGCACAATCAATTTGTCAAGATTATATTTTGCAGGAGTATTGTGATTTGCCCTACGAAGCAGGCATATTTTATATCAGAAAACCATCCGAAAAACAAGGAAAAATTACGTCATTTACTACTAAAGAATTTTTAAGTGTAGAAGGGAATGGCGTACACGATATCAACGCATTGATGTCGCAATCATTTAGAGCAAAACTTCAAATCAAAAAACAATCCAAAGAATTTTTAGCCATAATTCCACCAAAAGGTAAAATAATTAAAGTCGAATCCATAGGTAATCACAATCGCGGGACTAAATTTATAAACTCAAATCACCTTATTTCGCTTGAACTAACTAATGTTTTTGACAATATAGCACAAAAGATAGATGGGTTTTATTATGGAAGATTTGATCTTAAATATAAGACTTTTGAAGGTTTAGAGAAAGGAGAAGATATAAAAATTGTAGAGTTGAATGGTGTGAATTCTGAGCCGACACATCTTTATGATCAAAGTACAGGATTGTGGAATGCCTACAAAGATTTTTTTATGCATATACGTTTCATGTATGAAATTAGT
>DAOLFJ010000084.1:0-15665 GCA_035326365.1 Saprospiraceae bacterium
GAAAACCTAATAATTGGACCACGTTGGATGATGCTTACATATATTTTAATAGGAGTGAAAGTTTGGTAAAAACAAATGTGACTGTAGGTCAAGGTGCTTATGAAAGTTTAATAGGTCCAGAATTAATGTTTGCACATCAATTAGATCAATATTATGAAGATCCTATCCTGATCATAAAAACCGCTTGGGGCGGAAAGAGTCTAGCAGAAGATTTTCGACCACCATCAGCAGGTGGGACTGTGGGGCGATCTTACCAAGATATGATCCAAAAGGTAAAAGAAGTCACCCAAAACTTAGGAACAGAATTTCCACAATTAGGTGAGACAGAATTTGAGATTTCAGGTTTTGGCTGGTTTCAAGGATGGAATGATGGAGCGTCGGATGATTTCTTAAATGAATATGAAACCAATTTGTACCATTTGGTCGATGACATACGCAAAGATCTAAATGTACCTAATCTACCCGTTATTGTAGCGAGTGCAGGTCAAGGTGGTTTCGAACAAATTAACGATTCGTGGGTACAAAGCATGCAGAATATAGTGGCTGCGGCTCAGCAAAGTGTAGGTTGCAATGATTCTCTCTATGGTGGAAGTCTAGGTTTTGTCAATACCAAACCATTTTATATAAAACCATCTACCTCACCCGAAGACGCTATTTATCATTACAATAATAATGCATCCACCTTTCTTAATGTAGGTAAATCCATGGGCAATGAAATGATAAAAGCCATCAATGATATGGCATTTTGTTATGAAGATTGTTCATCTCCTGTTTCACCTGGTATTGTGTCCATAGGTAATAGAGTATGGAATGATCTAAACCGTGATGGTGTCAACGACCCTGATGAGCCAGGCATCCCAGGTGTTTCTGTAGTGCTTTGGTCTGATCCTGATGGTGATGGCGTACCTGACTGGCAGGGATTCAGTGGCGTTAGAGTGACTGATGACAATGGATATTATCGTTTTTCTGGTTTACAACCTGGTAACTACACAGTATTTGTTTGGCAAGTTAAAAATTGGGGACCAGGAGAACCATTAGAAAATTTTGTCTCTACCAATGGTTTTGAACCCAACGCAGACAATGATGTGGATGGAGATAATAATGGTTTTGGCAATCCTTTATCAGATATTTTTTCGGGAATTATAACACTGACCTTTGATGGTGAGCCACTCCAAGATGGCGACCCGGTCAATTGTTATTTTGATTACGACGGAAATGGAAATAATACCATAGACTTTGGTTTTTACAATCCATTGGTAAGTTCTACAAATGAAGGTCAAACAAATAACAACCATAATACTAAGATCTTTCCAAATCCAGTGTACAATACATTTACAATCCATAGCAACATTAGTTTAAACCACATAGAAATAATTGATGCTTATGGAAAATTGATCCAAAAAATGGATACAAATGATAATTCAATTTCTGTAGATATTTCCACTTATCCCGCAGGAATGTATTTTATTAGAACGATCAATAAGTCTCGTCACCATGATAAAATGTTTAAAATAGTAAAGCAATAACCCATAAAAAGGAAGTGTAATTAGTGATGCTCTACCCTATCACTTTTGACCATTAGTTGACCTAGTAGAAACATGTTTTATAAATGATCTTTCAAAAACATATACCGAAGTTTCCACTTGACCACTATGTGGATGGCATCATTTATATAGAAGGAAATAATAAAGGTACTGGACTGCCCAAAACAGCCATGAGTTTGGTCTTTAATCTTGAAGATAATTTCAAGTTATTTGTGGACAAGTCATTTACAACTTCAATCGATTACAAAAAACATTGGGTAGCGGGACTGCAAACTAAACCAACAAATGTGTCCAGTTATGGAAATAGCAAAATGATAGTCATACAATTCAAAACTTTGGGTGCTTTTGTTTTTCTCAATGACCCATTACATTATTATACAGACCATTACATTCCCCTTGATCAAGTATTCCATGCAGATGCAGATGATACTTGGGAGCAGTTAAAAGAAGCAAAAACAATGGGTGAAATGTTTTTGATTACTGAAAACTTTCTTTATCGGAAACTCTTGACCAACAAACTGCCAAACCCAAAGCTTATAAATACTGTTGAAATTTTATGCCAAAAAAATCCAGAACTATCCATAACTGATCTTTGTAAACAGTTTAACATCTCAAGAAAACATCTGAGCTACTTAGCCAAAGAATACGCAGGTGTATCACCGAAAATGCTACAGTCCCTAAATAGATTTCAAAATACGCTAAAAATCATCAGTAAAACAAACACAGACAAACTGACCGATGTCGCTTATGAATTATCATATTTTGACCAATCACATTTTAACAATGACTTCAAAAGATTTACGGATCTCAAGCCTACTGAATATGTAAAGAAAGTTTTATTAAATCCTACCTTAAAAATTGTACCACACTTTATTCCTTTCCAGTGATGGTAACATTTTTACAATTTTAGATTTATGGGTTTTATTACTTTTGCAGCTCATTAAACGATCAATACATATGTTGCGTAATATTCTATCCGTAATTGCAGGCTTAATTGTAGCCATGGTTACCTTCGTCATAGCCGAAACCATCAATGCCATGCTACATCCTGCGGTAAAAACAGTAGACTTTAATGATAAAGCTGCTGTAAAAACTTTTTATGAGAGCCAACCGCTTTCCCTTTGGTTGATGGTATTAGTTGGGTGGTTTATAGGAGCTTTATTGTGTGGCTTCCTTATCAAGTTTCTTACCAAATCCAGCATCAAAAACTTACCCATCATAGCAGGAAGTATATTGACTTTATCTGCTGTGGCCAACTTCTTTTCTATTCCACATCCGACATGGTTTATAATCGTAGGTTTGATTATATTTATTCCTGCCACTTTATTAGGACATAACCTTTATAAAATCAAATAAAAATGGACAGTAGTAAAACTTTTGAACAGCTAAGATCAGTCCTTTCTCCATATGAACCCGATTTAGCCATTGTCCACGACAAACCAGACAATTATTACTTAAATACACCAATCACAGCAAGCAATAAAAAAGCTGAATTTTTCGGAGCTGCCCAAATCAAAAAAACTTATGTAGCTTACCATTTAATGCCGATCTACTACCACCCTGAATTGCTAGATAACATAAGTAATGACCTAAAAAGTAGGATGCAAGGCAAATCTTGTTTTAACTTCAAAGATATCGATGACAATCTGATGGCAGAATTAAAAAGCCTGACCAATGATGCTTTCGAAAAATATAAGAGTTTACATAAAGTTTAATATTTTTACCCTTTGTTGATTTAAGTATGAGGTGTAAATGATTTATATTTTGGATGATGTTAGTCTATGAAAAATAAGTTATTGAAATCCACATGATTTAAGTTTTGGAGAAAAATTTTATGAAGTGCATTCTATGACAAATACTTGGCAGAGTAGTTTTATTCCAATGTACTATAATAAAGAATATGGTATTGTCGGTTTTAGAGATCAGAGCAAAAAATTATGGAAAATAAAAAGGTAGGTTTACAAATGGTTTGATTGAAAATACCAAAACAAAAATTTTAAATTATGAACCTTGAATTTAATCTGATTAAACAACCATTAGAAAAAGTACTTGCACAAAAAGGTAGTACACATCTGATATTATTGTTTCTATTATTTACAATAATTCTGACTATTCTCCTGACTTTATTTAACTTCGAACCTGCCTTTATTGCAGTAATTATAGCTTTTTTTTTGATTACAACAACTATAATTAAAATGACTGCAAATACTAAAACTGAATTGGAAATAATAAACGAAAATCTAGATGGCAAATTAATAATTACACAAAACCCTTTCCAAATATCAACTAACACAGGAGAAAATATTGTAGACGAAAATTTTAAGGGCTTTGTAACTTTAAAATATGAAGGATTTTATCATGAAGTCCAAGGAAATAGCAAATATCCAAATGTCTATTTTGGAACTAATAATAAAATTACTTTCCATGATGCTGGTAATGAAAAAACTTTTTACATATACTTGTATGGCTCAGGAGATAAGAAAAAATTTGATAAAATCGCCAATATTTTGAATAGCAATAATATAGATACTAAAGAATATACAAAAGGCGTTAGAACATATTACGGGCAGGAACTTAGTTATACAGAAATTCAAGAATTAAAGAAAAACCGAAATATATAAATATGAAAATATTAAAAATAGCGTTGCTATTCCAAATATGCTTATTCGGAACAAGCGTCTTTGCTCAAAACGAAAAATCCAAATCAGATATTGAACTTATCTCGATGACATTAATGGATTATATCGAAGGAACTGCAAATGGCGAATCTGAAAAATTAAAAAGAGCATTTCACCCTGATTTTAATCTCTACACCGTTACCTTGGAAGACAGTCTCAGAGTACGTTCAGGCAAAGAATATATCTCAAATGTAAAGGAAGGCGAAAAAACCAATCGGATCGGTAGAATCATTTCGATCGATTATGAGAAAGATGCTGCCATAGCAAAAGCTGAAATTTTGATTCCTAATTGGCGGGTTTTTACTGATTATTTTCTGCTATTAAAATATGAAGGCAGTTGGAAAATCGTACAAAAAAGTTATACTTGGCGTGAAATTCCAAAAAATGATGCGCAAAAATAAACGCCTATTTCTAAACAAACATTTCATTTAACAGGTAAGTTGTGGGATACCCTACTTTAGCAAAATTTATTGTATTTATAAATTTAAAAATCTCTAGAATAATATGCCAAAAACAAAGATAATAATAGTAGGTATAGGTGGCGTGGGCGGATATTTTGGTGGATTATTAGCAAGGCAATATAACGAAAACGAAAATAATGAAATTAGCTTTGTTGCACGAGGGAGTCATTTACAATACATTAAAAAAAACGGTCTAAAAGTCATAAGTGGTCAAGAAACATGGACTGTACACCCAAAGATAGCAACAGACGATGCTTCTGAAATAGGCACCGCAGATCTTATTGTGTTATGTACAAAAAGTTATGATTTGGAATCAACCATTCCTCTATTACTGCCCGCTATAAATAAAGACACCATCGTCCTACCATTACTGAATGGAGTAGACAGCAAAGACAAAATTAAAAATATTCTGCCAGACAATCTAGTGTTGGATGGTTGTGTTTACATTGTTTCCAGATTAATTCAGGATGGGATAATAGAAAATAGTGGCAACATTCAAAAGCTATTTTTTGGTCTTAATAATTTAGAAGATGACCGACTGTTTTTCTTCGAAGATCTTTTTAAACGAGCAGGAATTGATGCAACGCTCTCCCAAAATATCTCGACTATTATCTGGGAAAAATTTATTTTCTTGTCTCCGATTGCAACTTCAACATCATATTTTGATACGTGTATAGGTGACATTATATCTGATTCAGAAAAGCTCGGAAAACTAAAAACACTCATAGAAGAAGTGAAAAGATTAGCTATCGCTAAACATATCCATTTAGATGATGATATAAACGAAAAAACACTTCAGAAACTTAAAGCATTGCCTTATTATGCAACATCTTCTATGCATTCTGATTTTAAAAAGAACAAAGCATATACTGAACTAAAATCTCTTACAGCTTATGTCATTGATGAAGGAAGAAAATATAATGTGGAAACACCAATATTTAGGAATATGTACCTATTCTTGAGAGCGAAAAGATAAGCCTTGTTAGTTATACTCTTTCAAAATAAAAATAAAAACCTTATTTATTATTACTTCCGACTTCCGCCATATATATTTGTGGTAGAAATTTATATTTTATTCGTCGCAAGTGTGGTTTGCAGCTTAAAAATTTGAAAAATTTAGACCAGTAATAAAAAAGAAATTATGACAAATCATTTTGAAGAATTCGAAGACCAATATAGCTTTACAGATGAGGAGATATTTACAAAAATTTGGACTTCGCCACGAAAGGTTTTTAATTTTATCCACAAAACTAACCATGATAAATACTTAATAATACTTTTATTTCTTTCTGGAGTAGTGCGAGCTTTTGATAGAGCTTCTTTAAAAAACTTGGGAGATACCTTATCTTTATGGTCGATTATTGCTGTATGTATTATCTTCGGTGGACTTTTTGGTTGGATCACTTATTATATTTATGCCGGATTAGTAAGCTGGACAGGAAAATGGTTAGATGGCAAAAGTACAACTAAGGCAATCTTAAGAATCTTATCATATGCCATGATACCTTCAGTTTTAAGTGGTATTTTTCTTATTCCGCAATTGATTATTTATGAAAATGAAATATTTAAGTCAGATGGAGATATTTGGAGCGCTGATTTAGTCTCAAATATTTTGTTCTATGGTTCTTTATTTTTTGAATTTTTGCTTTCAATTTATTCCATTGCTCTTTGTGTTATTGGATTATCAGAAGTCCAAAGTTTTTCACTGGGGAAAGCCATTCTAAATTTATTATTCCCAATTTTGATATTTATAATTCCAATTTTGGTCATAAGTATTTTGATTACAAATTTTTAAAGTTTCAAAATCTAAAATTAAGGATGGACCGAAGTATTAACCTAACCACAATTTATAAATCGTAAAAATGGTTCAATTGATTAACAAAAACAGTAAAAGATTATATACTATTTTTCATCTCACATTGCTATTAATATGTTCATTAACAGTATATTGCCAAAATACAAATGAAATAAAAACGTTTCAGGAATTATTTGTTGATAAAGAAAGGGCTTTCAGTCTGAAGGTTACACATAGCAATACACCATCATCTAAAAATGATTCGAAAAGTGAATGCGAAATGATTGTCTTATTGAGAAAAAGCACCGCTTCAAATTATAAAATGGAAATTGAAATTCCATTAAATGAATTTGATTTAGATACTCTAAAGTTAAATTTAAATATAACTTCCGACTTTGTTGAAAACCAAAAAGGTTTAGAAAATTTGTTGAAAAATATTAATGTTGCAAAGAAAAATTTAAATCTAATAGTTGACATCTTTGGCGGAATCAATTTTTTAATAGAAGTACTTACGATAGAAATAGACAAAGAATATTCAGATGCAAAGGCAAATAGAAATAATCTTGATGGCAATTTAAATTTCAATGTCGTTAGAAGTGCAGAAAGCATCCAATTGATAGAGACATTTACTGTTTCAAATGACTCATACAAGGAATCCTTAATAAGTAAAATGAAAGAAAACTCTGAAAAATACAATTTTGATGACCAAGAAACAAATCATGCCCTAAATTTGATAATTAATTCCGAATCTAAATTTTTAACAGAATTAAATGTCTTTTTTAATACAAAAACGTATAAATTAGAAAGTGCCAAACGCATTATTACCCAACAGACGAAATTTCAAAATCTTGAAAAATCACTATCAAATACGATAATCGTCCTAACTGAAAAATAATTATTAGAAAAAAATGGTTCCCAGAAATAAACGCCAATAAAAATTTATACCACCATTTTCAACCTTCAGAAAAAATCAAACCTTAATGACCAAAAAATACAAATCAAAAATTGGGATTGAGTTGATTAATTTAGACATTTAGTCGTAGTTAAATCTATCTTTGCTTTAGTTCATCCCACACAGAAAAGTCTATGATACAGGTGTTTTAAAAAATATTGTTTTTTGCTTTATCCAAAATACCTTCTCTTTTGCTAGTTATATATCTATTTCTAAAATTATTTATACTTTTTCCTTTAAAGTCTAAAAACTAATTTCTACATTGCATTAAATTACCAAACATAATGCTATTATTGATTATTTACTTATCATATCTTAAAACTTTAATCTTATGAAACCACTCATTTTTACTACCTACATTTCCCTTTTTATGACCGTAATGGTATTTGCACAAAATCATCTAGAGATAAATACGATTAAAAGAGTTGAACCTAAGTTGATTAACCGATTTGATATTTTCGATTCAAACAATTCCGACCTCCAACTTGCCCCCGAAACAAATTTGAAACTTAAGAGATCATATGAAGACAATAAAAAGAATGTCCACGATCGATATGATCAATACCACAAAAATATAAAAGTGAAGGGTGCATCTGTAGTCGTTCACTCAAAAGATAACTACGTATCACATTTAACAGGTTATTTAGAATCGAAGATTTTAAACCTTCCAGATAAACCCGCGATACCAAAAAACCTGGCTGTCAATATTGCTGATCAAATGATGGCTATTGATTTACAAAATCAAGAAAATATCATCACAAAAACCAGAATATCACCCAAAACAGAAAGTACGTCACTTATTTATATCAATGAGTTTTATCCTAAAAATCATGGTAATATCGTGTTGGCTTATGAGATAGTACAATCTGTGAATATATGGAATAAACCTATCAAAAAAGTCCACTATGTGAATGCAATGACTGGTTTACCTATCACTACCATAAGTAAAATCGCCTTACACAAAGCAAAAGGTAAAGGGGATTCTAATTATTATGGTCAAGTAACTTTTGACCATGATTCTATTGCACCCAATGAGTTTATTTTGCAGGACCTGACCAGAGGAGATGGTATTTTTGTAAATAATTTGAAAACAAATGAAAATTATACAAATGAAAAACCAGATTGGAAATTTACAGATCCTAATGACAAAGCAGCTATCGATGTCATCTATGGCGCTCAACATTTTTATGACCTTTTAAAAAACAAGTACAACTTTAATAGTCTAGACAACAAGGGTTTTCCGCTTGTAGCCAATGTCAATAATTTCTTGTATTCTAATGCTTTTTGGAATGGACAGAGCACAACTTATGGTGGTGGCGATTGCAATAATTATAAATCATTCACAACACTCGATGTGGTCGGACATGAATTTGCCCATGGACTAACAGAATTTAATTCTGGCCTTATTTATTTGGGCGAATCAGGCGCAATAAACGAATCCATAAGTGATATATTTGGCAAGGCTTTAGAATTCTATACACAACCTGCACAATTTTCATGGTTAATAGGTAATAGAATACCTAGATCTGGCAATGACCCATTCAGATCTATGAGTAATCCTAATTCCTTAAATCAACCAAAATATTATAATGGGGAATATTGGACTTTAAATCCTTATGCTGTCCACACAAATAGTGGCGTCATGAATTATTGGTTTTACCTAATGGTGAATGGTGGTACTGGCAAAACAGAAAAAAACGTGCCATATTCTGTAAAGGCCATAGGTATGGATAAAGCCCTTGAACTAGTATTTTTATTAAATACAGCCTATCTTACTGAAAACTCCGATTATATTCTTGCTTACGAATACTCAAAATTAATCGCTCAAGATTTATATGGCATTAATTCTGATGAATACAATACCGTAGTCAATGCTTGGCAAGCAGTAGGTCTACCTGAAGTACCACAAGTAAATCAAGATCTAACATTAAGATTTGCGACTGATGGGAATTATGACTTAAACCCACCTAGTTGTTGGGATGGCAATGCTAGAAAAATAACACTAACCTTAACCAATGACAGTCAAATAACAATCCCACCCGGTGCTACATTTAGCATCAAGGCATCCGGCAAGTATAGGTACGATAATATCGATTATCAAACAACATTGATTGATTCGGTATGGACATTAACTGACTCGATGTACACGAATGAATCTGTGGATATAGATGCAAATGTGCTTTATCCAGGATATGTAAATTACCTTTCAATACAAAACAATGTAAGGGTGACTTTCCCTGGTACTTCTTACAATAAAACATTCCTTCAATCAGTCCAATATATACGAAACGAACAAGATCCTGTAAACTATTTTACCAACCCATATATATACTCTACCATGGACAACATCTGTGATGCTAAATCTGGTGTAGCAAAGACGTATACTAGTGTGTATCATAACATATGTCGCACGGAAAATTTTGTTTTCGAATTTGAATATGAAGATGGCTCTATATCAAAATCTTATTTTGATACAGTGACTGTAACGCCCAATGTATTTTTTAATTTTGTATCACCTCAAGTGAATAGGCCTGATTTTACCGATTTCGAACTCACCACTGATGTAAGGGTACATTTGTTTGCATGGATTAATGGTCAGAAATATCCAATAGCAAGTGATACGCTAGACAAATACATATTACATATTCTTAAGCAAAATGAAGTTATCCAATTCAATGACATCATTGACTATCGAGATGAAAAAAAATTACAAGTTATTCCTTGTTTATTTTGCAATACAGAAATAAACGCAGGCGCTTTACATTTTGAGAATCAATTTATAAGCAGCGAAATAAATAATTGCGCTCCAATAGCTGATTTTTATGAAGCAGCACTAGAAGATGTTTTTGCAGACTTAAACTTTAATAATAATAAAGTTTGTATTGACATTGAGAATATGATAGAACCATACTTAAGTTTTGACGCAAGAATGCGTACCCTGTCACCACAACCAAAAGATGATTTCCTCCATGGCATAATGGTATTTGAGAATAATCAACGGTTGCCAATCCCCGTCATTACAGATACTGACAATAGTTTTAAAACATTCAAAATACCTCTATCAAATGCACAGTTAGGATTGATTGATATTTCATTATACATAGATGGTTCTGAAGGTGACATAGATAATATTTTCATTTATGATAAAAATTCCACAAGCGTGGATGACATCTATAAAAGCACACCTTTTACCATTACAAATCCATCAGCAGATGTCATAAAAATTGACATTAATAGTAATAGCAGAGATGAACTTCATAAAGTAGAAATCTACAATGCAAATGGTGTGCAGATATATACTGGTCAAATGACAGACTCGACTTTAAATATAAATTGTGCCAACTGGCCATCAGGTCTATACCTCTATAAAATGAAAGGTCAATTTAAATCTTGGAATGGGAAAATCATTGTAGCACATTAAACTCAGACTTTCATACTAAAGTGATCATGACAATTTATAAGAAGCTTGTAGCCAATTGTTTCACAAAATCAATTGGCTACAAGCTTACAAGTTCTAATCTATCTTAATAATCTTCTGCCTATACACCTTCCCTGATGTAGCATCCGTCAGTGCTATGATGTAAAGTCCTGTTGATAGTGTCGACACATCTATCTGACCATCTTGTATTATTAATGGTCTTATATGACCACTTATGGATGTGAATACTACATTTTTATTATATTTATCTGCTTCTTCTATGTTTATGATTTGTGAGGATGGATTTGGGTAGATGGTTGGTTTAGTTTGAAAATCTATTTCTATATTATTTACCAAAAATGAGTTATCCTCACTTAAGATAAAAAATATACTTTTATTTGTGCCATACTCAGATCCATATCCAAGCATATTGCCTTCTTCATCAATATCGGTAATTATCAAGACTTTTTTTGTACCATCTTCTATCCTATATTGACGCTCTTTGCTAATATTTTCACCCAATTCCCATAAAAATGTCGTATTAGGTGTATTTTCATTTGTGTCAAGTAGATCTGTGGAATACGAAACAATCGTTTTATCTTTTGTATATTGTTTTGTCAAAACATAAGACCTGACTTCTGGAAAAAACGCTTCATCGTACAATATTGATTCAAATGTACCATCAAGATTAGTCTGTATTTTATAAATGTAGGGTTTTCGTCTATCTGACCATCTCCCTACCAAATGAATCTCGGTGTCAGAAGCAAACAAAATTCTTTGATCAAAATTAAATTTCCTTGTCTCGCCCAATGTGACAAAGATATTTGTTTCTTTGATCAAATTAAATGCTTCATCAAGTTCATATACGTACGAAGATGAAGATATGTAATGACGTTTTAATGTTTGATTGTAATAATGGTCATAAAGAAGATGATCATCAATGTTAATTACTTTCAATTGCTGAATCTCACCTCTTGCATCAATAGCCACATACATAGCTTCCCTTTCATTTTCAAACCCAAAACCTAAGGTAAAAACTAGGTCATAAGTTGATGTATTTTCATTAAAAATAGTATTATAAAATAATAAACCAAAATGAGGGTAATCTATCGGCGACTTATCAATAATGCTAAAATCATTTAAGTCTTTAGTTGACATTACAGTAACAAAATAAGAGCTTCGCGTCACTACATCACTTACTGTAGCCATAAAAATATACGAGCTATCTGTATATAATGCATCAAAAACTGTGATATTATAGTATCCTGGTAGATTTACATCTACATCGGTAATGACTTCGCCATCATAATCTACTTTTATGAGTTTGCTCTTAATATTTTCTGAAAAAGATGTAAAATAATCATCTATTACAAATATAATTGCCTTTTCATCACCTACACTTTTTATCCCTAAAGAATACGAAGGACTTATTACGGATTGAAATTCGTGTATAAAATCATTTTGCGCAATACTTGTATAAATACAAGTAATACCTAAAACAACTGAAACCAGATATTTTGACATATGAATATTTTTAAAATGTAATAATACTAAGGCATTATCACTATTTATAATGCCTTAGTATTTAAATTATTGATTAATGATACTTGATATGGCTATATTAAGATTATTGTATGGGTTTATGTTAGTATTATCCGTGGTAGCCTTTATGGTTGGCGAAGGTCCAGGTAAAAACGAGCCGCCTCCTGATGGAAGTGGACCCGGCACTGTAATAGGCACTAGAACTGGCTCAGCCCAGCAAACCTCAACTATCCATTTTATTGAAGTCGGCCCAAATCCCAAACCGTCTGTAAATATATTAACATGGCTCATATGATATCCACTAGGAATAACTGAAGTAATCCAATTATTGATTATACAATACGCACAATTTAATTCACTTGTAGAGTAAGTAGTAACTGGAACACTTGGAACAAAAACATTATCATTCATTAAACTATTACTACAGTTTAAAAAAGTATTATATGTATAAATGTTTCTTCCTATATCTATGTAAGTACACTCTTCATTTACAAATTTAACCATGTGGGTTACGACTTGTTTACCATTTTTTACATTAACATATTTTGGAATTTTGGTAGTAAACTTTTTTTGAACTTCTTCGTGAGCAGCAGTTTTGCCAATTAAAGTCCCATCACATTTTCCACCTCCTTCCAAAGGTATGTTGGTGAAATAGGTAGTACTCATATATTTTTTAAAATCTGCATCACCATAACCCGATTTAAAACATTGATTTGGACCGAAAGTTGAAACGCAATCATCATCAAGACTTGGAGCTGAAATATCATTTAAATCTTCTGACCCAATCACGGATGTAACCTTTAATTCAATATTAGTTTGGTTTGTTGTTTTGATATCAATATTGATATTACCAAGAATTTTATTGGGTAATGTAGAATTCAAATAGTGACTCTTGTTATTATTGAAAATAGATTCAAATAAAACCCTTAAAGCTGCTGTGGTTATCATTCCTGATTGATTTAACGGCACTGTATAATCCCTTTGCTCAATATCATATTGGGTAAAGTTTCCAACTCCTTGGGTCTTATAAAGATTTAAAATCACATCCATGCCTGCAACAGCATCTTCAACACTATATTCATTAATCCTATTTTCTGTCAAATCAAGACGAAAATTATCTAACCATGTGATTGTTTTTGAATTAATTTCTGTTTGAGTCCTTAAAACTAATTCATTAGGAATATTGTGTTTTATTTCGTCCTTGTTACATGAATAAAGAAAAATGGTCATTAAAACTAGACCCAAGATTGGAAATAAATATTTAATATTAGTCATTTCTAAAAAATTTATAAATTTTAATAAATAAGTTAAAGTCTTTTCATTTCTGAAAAGTGATTTTTCATTACTATTAAAATTATGTAAAACCTACTGGATATTCTACTATACAGCACTGAATGTAGTATGTAGTAAGATAAAAAATGTGTAATAATAACAGCAGTAGGCTGGTAGCTGGTAGCTGGTAGCTGGTAGCTGGTAGCTGGTGTATCTTCCTGATGTTATCATCACTATATGATTGTTTTTCTTTAACAAAGATATTATATAATTTTTATAATAGGTAATTATTCTTGTATTTTATTACAAAATATTTTAATAGACACATACAATATACTTAACATTACTTTATACCACAAAATACAAAAAACAAAGAAGGATAAGAATTCGGTCGGTTAGAATCAGCATTCGGTCACAATGGGTCAGAATTCGGTAAATCCATCCATAAAAAAAGCCTTAACTATGTCAAGATAGACATACCACGGTTTAGGTTCTCACGAAACTTCATTTGTAGTTGTAGAGTCGCCAAAGTTCGCCTGTAAAAGGCTTTGCAGCTTCCTATTATTTCAAAATAAAACTCATTTTTACCACATTGTGATACTGTATGGTTGAAATCAACCTCTGCATTTTCCGAAATGATGACATCTATCGAATCTTTCAAACTACAGTCAAACTGATTGGTAATTG
This sequence comes from Saprospiraceae bacterium, assembly GCA_035326365.1. Lineage (GTDB taxonomy): Bacteria > Bacteroidota > Bacteroidia > Chitinophagales > Saprospiraceae > OLB9. The sequence continues at coordinate 14,350 of DAOLFJ010000084.1, forward strand.
TAAAGTAAAACACAAAAGGTCCATTTTCATTAGGCCCAATACCTATGATTGGAATAGATACATTTCTACCTAAAATGATATGACTGAATGCATCATATACAAATTTGTTATTGCCTGATGGATCTAGATTTACAGTCAATAATTCTGAAGTATCTTTTTTAAACCTTAATCCAACTGATGCAAATACATCTGAATGGTATTTTTCAGCCCAAAATACAAGGCATCACAAACCACTGCATGGCCAATTGACACTTCAAGTAGTCCAGGTACATTTTGTTTGAAGTATTTGAGATTATCTAAATTCAAATCATGTCCTGCATTGATACCCAAATCTAGTTTTTGACAAATAGTCGCTGCTTCTGAGAATGATGCAACTGCCTTAGCTTTGTCTGTACCAAAGTCATGCGCATATGGACCAGTATAAAACTCGATACGTTCTGCTCCAGTTTCTTTAGCAGCATAAAGTCTATCTGCGACAGGGTCAATAAATAAGCTTACTCGGATTCCTGCATCTTGCAATCTACTCACTACGTCTTTTAGAAACATAGCATGTGCGATCGTATCCCAACCATTATCTGATGTGAGTGCCCCAGGCAAATCGGGTACTAAGGTACATTGATGTGGTTTGTTTCTAATGACCATCTCCAGAAAATCTTCTGATGGATAACCTTCGATGTTAAACTCTGTAGTCACTACTTCTTTGAGCATAGGAATATCGGCATACTTCACGTGTCTCTCATCAGGACGTGGATGTACCGTAATACCTTGGGCACCAAACTCTTCACAATCTAAAGCAACTTTTACCAGATCAGGATAATTGGCACCACGAGAGTTTCTGATCAGCGCTATTTTATTTATATTTACACTTAACTTTGTCATCTTTTGAATATTTGTCAGTTGTGTTTAAAAACTATTTTACCAAATTGTTTGCCAGCTTCCATCTTTTGAAATCCTAAGAGCAAATCATTAAAACTTAAAACTTCATCTACCACAGGTCGGATCTTGTATTTATGGACAAATGCCAACATATCGATAAAATCTTGGTTTGAACCCATGGTACTTCCCAAAAGAGAAATCTGTCTCCAGAAAATCAACTGTGGATTAAGGCCATCTATCTTTCCCAATGATCCACCATAAAAAGATATTCTTGCACCAGGATTACACACTTTTACTAAGTTATTAAATCCTGAACCACCTGCACTGTCTATGACTATATCTACACCACCTATTTCAGCCATCAGTTTTTTAGGCCAATCCAAATCATGGTATAAATAACCACCTTTGTCACCTAGTGAAATGGCCTTTTCTATCTTGTC
>DAOLFJ010000085.1:0-15665 GCA_035326365.1 Saprospiraceae bacterium
GAGACCTTCAGGATTGCCCATGCCTTCGTGGTAAGGTTCTATGCGCATGTGTACTTCTCCAAATTGTCCTGCACCACCACTTTGTTTTTTGTGGCGATATGATTCATTGGCACTGCGTGTGATGGTTTCTCTATAAGGTATACGTGGACGTTCAAAATTCATTTGCACGCCATTCACTTTTTCTATTCTATATTTGATAAGATCTAGGTGTAATTGTCCCTGACCATGGATGATCGTTTGTTTAAGAGATGCTGACTGTTCAATCACCAAAGTAGGATCTTCTTCCTCTATCTGATGGAGTGACTTTATGAGTTTCTCCATATCTGCTTTACTTGGTGGTGTCACAGCTGTTCTGATACGTGGCTCAGGAAAGTGAATAGGATCTATTTCTATAGACAATCCTTTGCCATTCAATGTATTATTGGTGTGTGAATTTTTTAATTTTAAAGTCACTCCTATGTCGCCTGCTTGAAGGAAATCTATGGTATTTCTAATCTTGCCATTGGCTTCAAATACTTGACTGATACGTTCGTGGGTACCATTTTTTGCATTGATCAAGTCATCGCCAGCTCGCACTGTGCCAGAGTACACTTTAAAATAACTGACTAGTCCAACTTGTGGTTCCGAAATGGTTTTGTATATAAATATAGAAGGAGTCGCTTTGGTGTCATAAGTCAAGGTATTACCATCTACCAGCGAAAATGCAGGAACATCAGCCGGTGAAGGGACTACATCGTTTATGAAACCCATGATCCTACCGCTGCCCATATTTTTTGTAGCAGAACAGCAAAAAACAGGATATATCTGTTGGTGTGCTAATGCTATTCTCAGTCCTTCAGTGAGCTCTTCTTCTGAAAGTGTACCTTTTTCAAAATATTTTTCCATCAATCCTTCTTCATTTTCGGCAGCTGCTTCTACGATGGAATTGTGCATTTCTTTAGCCTTAGCCATTTCATTATCGGGAATAGGATGTTTGGCTGGTTTTCCACCTTTACTATCGAATACATACATGACCATGTGGAGAACATCAATGATAGAATTGAAAGAAGCACCTTGATTAAGTGGGTATTGGAATGGCATTACTTTAGGACCAAATCTTTCTTTCGCTTGCTCTAAGGTATTGTCAAAGTCTGCTTTGTCGTGGTCTACTTGATTTATTACAAAGATAGCAGGTGTTTTAAAGTCATTAACATAATCCCAGAGTATTTCTGTGCCTACTTCTACACCGTGCGCTGCATTCAATAAGATGAGTGCAGTGTCTGACACTTTCATAGAAGATACGACTTCACCAATAAAATCGTCAAATCCTGGTGTGTCTAAAATATTGATCTTACAGTCTCGCCATTTCACATGCATCAAGGTGCTAAAAAGAGAGTTTCCTCTTTCTTGCTCGATAGCACTGTAATCTGAAACAGTACTGCTAGCACCGACATTTCCCATCCGACTTATAGCGCCGGACTCAAACAACATGGTTTCTGCAAAACTCGTTTTTCCGCTGCCCGAGTGACCGAGCAGCACTACATTTCTAATTTTTTTAGTATCTACACTCATATGACAATAATGATTATATGGTTAATAATATAAAATCGCACGAATAACACAACTCAAAATAATAAAATCAGGCTTTAAGATACAACCAATTTAACTATCTTCATAATTTTGATTAGCAAAATATTGTAATTAAGTATTTCTTTTTTTAAATTGAAATTGGTGTAATGTTTAAAGCACATATTTTCAATACATTAAAGGACTTCTATAAAATTGATCTACTAATATTGTTTTTGATGGCAGAAAGGTAGTAAGGTGGGCGTTGTCCTTGTAGATGTAAGGTCATCAGTTGTAGTGATTATAATCAGATAGCTAAATCTTTTAAAAAAAAGATACTTAATATTTTGGGTAGAAATGGGGTAGTTCAATTTTCAGCAAGCAAAACTTTCGAAACTTTATCATAGATGTCCTTTGGTGCTAAACTGTCTGTACGACCACCTGCAATAACATCTAAAATTATGTTTTTTTCATCAATAATGATAGTTCTTGGAAATCCTGCATAAGGAATAATTTCTTCAATTAAAGTCTTTCCGTTTTTTATGTGGTTAAATCGGAAGTTTGTTTTTTTAAGAAAATCTTTCAAATCATTTTCATCATTTCGACAAACGGAAATAAAATTTACATCAGCAAAAGAATCCTTTAGCATATTAAGTCCCGGGATCTCAGCGATGCAAGGCGGACACTCCATAAACCAAAGATGGTAAACAGATTTTTTATCCTTTTTAATAAATGAAGTACTTGGAATACTGTCTATATCAAATCCTGTTAGAAAAGGGAATTCTGCTCCTTTTAGGCATTTTTTATCTAGTTGTAAAGCTCCTTTAATAGTATTTACAGGTAACATGCATTTTTTTGTCCGCTCTGCCAAAGTCTCAGTTTTCTGATCACAAGAAACCATTAAAAGGATAGTTGCACAAATTAAAATTATCGTTTTCATTGTTATATTATTTTTAAATGGAAATCAAAATTAATGTTTTTATTGATATGAGTGAAAAATGAAAGTATTTTATAATCTTTTATAGGTAATGGTTTTGAATTTTCAGTACCTTACAGAAAATATTCTCTAGCAAATCCACTTAGAATGAAATAATTAAGATACATCTTCGTTACTTTGCAGCCGAAATACAATCATGGACAAAAAATCAATCGACAATCAGTCTTGGGCAATACTTATCTTCTTAAGCCTTGTTTGGGGATGCTCATTTATTCTTATCAAAAAAGCACTGATTGCATTTGACCCTATTCAGTTGGCTTGTCTTCGTATCAGTATATCTTCTCTTGCATTTACACCCATAATGTTGTATCATCGCAAAGATGTAGATTGGTCGAAATGGCCAAAGTTTCTTGCTATAGGGTTGACAGGTAGTGGTGTACCAGCCTTCTTATTTTTTATGGCACAGTCTCATATCAGTAGTTCGGTAGCAGGATTGCTCAATAGTCTTACGCCTATATGGACTTTATTGATTGGTATATTTATTTTTAGATTACAGTTTGATCGTACAAAATTGGTAGGTGTTTTGATTGGATTTTTAGGTGCAGCGTCTATAGTTTTACTTGGTTCTGAAGATATTACGGGAGGAAATCCTTGGTATGGTATTTTGGTCATTATTGCAACTATTTGTTATGGTTCTAGCGTCAATATGGTCCAAGCATTTTTTGGAACAACGAAGCCAATTATCATTAGTTGTGTTTCCTTTTTTCTTATTGGACCACCTGCTTTGATTTATCTTGCATTTTCAGATTTTTCTACTACACTTGTGACTAATCCACAGGCACTGCAGGCTTTGGGAGCTGTATCCATTTTGTCATTGGCTGGTACGGTACTTTCTACCATATTATTTTATACTTTGGTACAAAAGACTAGCGCAGTTTTTGGCAGCACAGTGACATATCTGATGCCGGCAATCGCAATCTTTTGGGGATTTCTTGATGGCGAGACTATTTCTGTATTGCATTTTGGTGGGATGGCTTTGATATTATTAGGTGTTTACATAACTAAAAAGTAAAAAAGATGAATCAAATTCCTGGTTTATATATCACAAATTCAGAAAATAAAGGTAGAGGTGTCTATACATCAATAGATATCGCTTTAGATGATGTCATTGAAGTTTGTCCTATTATAAAGATATCAAAAACAGAACTACCTATCATTCATAAAACAGTGCTCCACGATTATTACTTTCTATGGGGAGAAAATATGGATGAATGTGCTATCGCTTTGGGATTTGGGAGTTTATATAATCATGAAGTCCACCCTAATGCAAATTTCATTCTTGATCTAGAAAATGATACTATTGATATTGTAGCCATTAGAGATATCACAGCTGGCGAAGAGATTACACTTAATTATCATGGTGAACCTGGTGACGAAGAACCACTTTGGTTTTAGTGTCTTTGATTTGGGTAGCTCTTGATATAAAATAATACTATTTATTGTTTGTAGTATTGGGGAATAGAAATTATATTTGTGAAATTAATTTTAATCCCGAATAATCATGCATAACACTCGCCGTAAATTCATCTTACAATCGTCATCCACCGCATTAGGTTTAGGTCTTTTATCATCATTACCATTTAATGGCTTACTCGCCAAAGGAAGCCTAGTCGGTGCTAATGATACGATCAATGTAGGATTGATAGGCTGTAAAGGTATGGGATGGTCTAACCTGAAATCTCAACTGACCAATAATCCTGAACTTAGATGTATCGCCCTAGCTGACGTAGACCAAAGCGTACTTGATGAACGCACAAATGATGTCGAGAAGTTACGAGGCAATCGTCCAACTCAGTTTAAAGATTATCGACGGATGTTAGACATGAAAGATATTGATGCTGTGATCATCGGTACACCTGATCATTGGCATTGTTTAATGTTTTGTGATGCACTCTCTGCTGATAAACACGTGTATTGTGAAAAACCACTTGCCAATTCCATTGAAGAGTGTAATGTAATGATGGCAGCAGCCAAAAAATATCCCAAGATTGTACAGATAGGTCAATGGCAACGAAGTGGCAAGCATTATCAGCAAGCGCATAATTATCTAAAAACAGGTAAGCTAGGAAATATCAGATTGGTAAAATGTTGGGCTTATCAAGGATGGATGCAGCCAGTCAATGTTAAACCTGATGCATCTGTGCCTCAAGGTGTAGATTATGATATGTGGCTAGGACCAGCACCACAAAGGCCATTTAATCCCAATCGGTTTCACTTCAATTTCAGATGGTATTGGGATTATGCAGGTGGGTTGATGACGGATTGGGGCGTACATGAGATAGATATTGCCTTATATTTTATGGGCGTAAAAGCACCAAAATCGGTCATGGCCTCTGGTGGAAAACTGGCTTATCCAGATGATGCGTCCGAAACTCCAGATTCACTACAAGCTGTATTCGAATATGAAAACTTTAATATGCTTTGGGAACATGCTACTGGAATAGATAATGGTCCTTACGGTAAATCTGAAGGAATTGCCTTCATTGGCAATCATGGTACTTTAGTAGTTAATAGAGAAGGCTGGAGCGTGATTCCTGAGACACAAAGGAATAGTGAAGGTATCTTAAACTATGAGATAGAAAATATGCCTGAACAGCGTAAACCCAATAGCGCAGATTATCTGGCGGAACATGGTAAAAACTTTGTGGCAGCCATAAAAAATAATGACGCTTCTATACTTGCATGTGGTATTGAGACTGGCGCTGTGGCCGCTATCAATGCGCATATGGGTAACGTGGCTTTCAAGACAGGTCGTAAAGTCTACTGGGATGCTACTACAGGTTCATTCAAAAATGATGCAGAAGCCAATATGCTTATCAAAAGCAACTACCAAAATGGGTGGAAATTGCCTATCTAGGATTAGTTGTCATAGATATTTACAGATCTTACTAACGTAGTTATAGTTAGTATTAATTACTATAGCATACATTTTTCTATGTTGTGGTATTAGCTATTAATTGAAAAAATCGACTATTTATAGATTGTAAATGAAAAATACTAAAAATTACAAATATTCATAATATATAGATAATCAACAATATACATGTTGTGTATAAAAATATATGAAATTATATAGTATAATATTTTTTTATATATATAATGCAATCTATCTTTGCATCAGAATAGCGTGAGAAACTGTTCTGAACCTATATTAAAATCCAACCTGATCATATATTCATAATTAACACATTTGTAAATTATATATTTACATTTAAGTGGTTTTGAATACTATGTAGACTTTGCAATCTTTGATTGTATAACGTCTGAATAATAATAGAAAGTATAAAACATTAAACATTGATTTAGTATCCTGTATTGTGATACTAAATGAGACTGATGTGTTTTTTCACATTATGTATTAAAGAAATATTTATATAAATATTTCTCTAGCTTTTACTATATCCAACCCTGATTTTGATTTTAGAAACGGAAGATTAAAGACAGCTTTCTGTCTTTTCGACGAATTATTTTTCTTTAACCATTAAGTTACTGGGACTTAGGTGTATACATATATATCCTGATCTCATGACAGTAAAATTTATTTCTTAAACTCAAAATTTGGATCTCATGAACGAAACAAATTCAACACGTTTCAGTACCATAAGCAGGATGCTCGCATTCTTCGTGGTATTTTTCATCGGCACCTCTACCATCTCAACGGCCCAGACCGCTTGTGCATGTAAAGGTGCTATTCAAGTTTCTGTAAATGATGTCTGCCAGGCTGACATTACTTCAGAAATGTTATTGACAAATGCGGCTACTTGTGGTGGCGCACCTAATGCGACCGTCACTTTAATGAAGACGCAGAATGGAACCATTATTGGTACGGGCGTGGGTTCAGCCTTATTGCAAGATGCTCATCTATATATCGGTAAAAAGATATATGGTAAGGTGACTGAGAGCACAGGTGTGAATTCTTGTTGGACAGAGATTGTTATCGAAGACAAACTTGCGCCAACTATAGAATGTCCAGCTGACTTGACGCTGAATTGTTATCAACTTGCAGCTTACTGCCCAGTTGTTACTGAAAATTGTTCTCACTACACATTAAATATGATAGCTGAGACCATCACTGTAAATGATTGTAGACCTGCTACAGGACTTCCAGAAGAAGTTTTAAAAGTAATCACTCGTACTTATCAAGCTGTAGATGAAAGCGGAAACGTTTCTGCACCATGTACTGTAAATATTACTGTAGAAGGATTACCTACCTTGAATGATCCTTATATCAACATGCCAGCTAATAGATGGCTTGCTTCTGGTACAGAGTTACAGTGTAACGAAGATTATGCAAAAATTCCTGTTGGTCAGCCTTTTGCGGGTAACCCATCTCCATTTGATATCACATCTGGTGGTATCACTAGAAGAGGTACTGGAGTTCCTTATTTATTGTTATGGAATCCTGCTACTTTTAATGCAGGAGTTATCAATGGTAATGGTCCTGGATCTGTGACTTTGATTGGCGGTACAGATAATACACAAACAAACGTTAGAACTCTAGGTGCTGAGATTTGCTTCAATTCATTGGACAATCAGACGATGACTTTTAACTGGAATGCATTTATGCAAAATAATGCAGGTGTCCCAGGTGGTCAGTTCCTTAATGATGAACCAGTTTATGCTGTTAACGGTATAGAAACAAATCTTCCTCCAGTAGTATCTGGCGTTAATACAGGTAGTGGAGTTCTTTCGATTCCTTTAGAAAAAGGAGACGAGTTTTGCTTCAGAGTATATACCATGAACAGAGCTAGTCATACTCATTTGACTATTTCAAACATAACATCTAATGTGCCTGCTGCACTTCCAAGATTATACTTACCTATTTATCCAACACCAGATTTATACTGTAATGTTTTGGTTTCATTTTCAGATGTTAAACTTCCAGAGATAGGTTGTGTAACTAAGATATTGAGAACTTGGCAAGTACTAGAGTGGTCTTGTAGAGGTACACAAAGGATAAGAACGCACTTACAGATGATAGAAATAGTGGACAAAGTTGGTCCAACTATTACAGCACCTGTTAACTTTACAGCATCCACAAATGGTCACTCTTGTGAGGCAAATATAGCATTCCCAGCTGCTTTAGTTAGTGATAATTGCAGCAATTGGACTGTAGATATTACATATCCAGGTGGATTTATCAAAGGCGTAAACGGTGGTTTAGGTAAACTTCCAGTTGGATGTCATACTGTAACATATACCGCTTATGACGCATGTTATAATAGCACTACAGCAACTGTGGTTGTGACTGTGGTAGACAATACTCCTCCTGTTGCTATCTGTGATCAGAATACTGTGATTGGATTGACACTTGATGGAAAAGCATGGGTTCCTGCTACATCATTTGATGATGGTAGTTATGACGAATGTGATTTAGCAAAAATGTTGGTTAGAAGAATGAATCCACAAGCATGTACACCATGTAAAACTCCAGAATTCCCGGGCTTTACTTTCTTAGGTGAATATGTGAATTCAGGCAAGTCTACACCAAATTACTACTATATTTCTAAGCATAGATCTACACCAGAAGTTGCTATCAAAACAGCAGCTGCAATGGGTGGATACGTAGTAGCAATCAATACAGCAGCAGAAAATGCTTGGGTATATGATCAAGTACAACAATGGAATCTAAATGAAGATTACCTTATAGGATTAAGAGATATCAAGAAAAAAGGATTGTTTGCATGGTTGAGTGGTGAGACTTCTACTTACAGAAACTGGGCAGTTTCATCTCCAAGAGATGTAGTTGATGGCGAAAATTCATATGATTTCGTGAGAGTATTGGATGCTGACGCAAGATGGTATGACTTCGGTACTGACCAATGCGAGACTGAAGAGTGGTTATATGTAATCGAAATTACTGATCCATGTGGTTTTAGTTCTTATGCACAATTCTGTTGTTCAGACGTAGGATCTACACATATGGTACAATTTAGAGTTATCGACAAAGCTGGTAACTGGAATGACTGTATGGTAAATGCAATAGTACAAGATAAATTGCCACCTGCTATTACTTGTCCAGCACACGTTACCGTTACTTGTGAAGACATATTTGATACAGCACATTTGAGACATTCATTCGGATGGCCAACAGTATATGACAATTGTGAAAATCCAAGAGTTGTTACAGATTCAATCATCAACTTAAATAGTTGTAGAATAGGTACCATTACTCGTACATTCGTAGCGACTGATGCAGGCGGAAGAACAGCTTCTTGCACACAAATCATAACAGTAGAAGGTTCAGATGATCCATTCGAAATGACTTTAGATAGATGGCCAGCTGATGCAACTATTTCTGATTGTGCTGATCCAAATAGTCCTGTATTCGGTCCAGATCGTTTAGGTAGACCTAATCTTTTGGCTGATAATACTTGTAGTCTTGTTGGTGCAGAATATACAGATCAGATCTTTACATTCAATAATTCTACAGGCGAAGCTTGCTTCAAAATCTTAAGACATTGGACAGTTATCGATTGGTGTCAAAGATATGAAATCACTCCAGGTGGTGGTTACGCATACAAAACTTGGGAACACACACAAGTGATCAAAGTTAGCGATCCTGTAAAACCTGTGATTACAAGTAGTTGTGCACGTAAATCAGTATGTACTTACGATCCAGGATGTTCAGATGGGTACATCGAACTTATCGCAACAGGTACAGATGTATGTACAGATATATTACGTTGGAGCTATCAAATAGATGCTTTCAACAACGGCTCTTTCGATTTAGGTCTCTCAAATACTGGTTTAGGAAATACAGCTGATGCAAGTGATAGATATCCAATAGGAAATCACAGAATTCAATGGTCATTCGAAGATAGATGTGGTAACATCACAAAATGTGATCAATTATTTGATATAGTGAACTGTAAAGCACCAACACCTTACTGCTTGAATGGTCTTGCAACAAGCCTTATGCCTATTGATACTGACAATGACGGTACAGCAGATGTAGGTATGATAGACATCTGGGCTAAGGACTTTGATAATGGTAGTTCACACCCATGTGGATACGATGTGATCTTATCTTTCGAGCCAGTAACATTGGATGCTAATGGTAAGCCTGTAGTAAAAGACAGCATTATCTTTACATGCGCTGACTTGGGAAGGGTAGACTTAGATCTTTACGCAGCAGTAATCACACCTATGGGTACAGTAGTACAAGATTATTGTTCAACATTTATCAATATCCAAGACAACAATGATGTTTGCGAAGATGATGGTAGAAGATTTGCAATCAATGGTAGTGCAATGACTGAATCAGCTGAACCAGTAAAAGATGTATTTGTGAAGTTAGAAGGTAGCGAAATGAATGCTATGACAAACGCACAAGGTACCTATACTTTTGGTGACATGCCTATAGGTGGTAGCTATACCGTAAGTCCTAGCAAAAATGATGATATCTTGAATGGTGTCACTACATTGGACTTAGTAATGATGCAGAGACATATCTTAGGAATTCAGAAGTTGACATCACCTTACAAAATGATCGCAGCTGACGTAAACAAAGATAAAAACATTACAGCTGCTGACTTAGTAGAGCTTCGTAAAGTGATCTTGGGTGTAAATACGAAATTCAGTAATAATGAATCATGGAGATTTGTAGATAAGTCACATACATTCGGTGATACTCAGTTTGCTCTTAGTGAATTATTCTCTGAGAAAACAATTGTAGATAATATTAATGCAGATATGATCGTAGACTTCACTTCTATCAAAGTAGGTGATGTAAACGAAAGTGCAGCAGCAAATGTAAATAGCAATAACTTAGAGTCTAGATCAGGACAGTCTCTTGCACTTACGACTGAAAATCAAACATTCGAAGCAGGTCAAATCGTAACGATCCCTGTGAATGTAGCAGATAATGCAGATGTGACAGGATTCCAGTTTACTGTAAACTTTGACACTGAATTATTCAGCCTTGAAGCAGTCAATGGTGGTATCATAGGTATGACAGATCAAAACTTCGGTTTTGCAAAACTTGCAGATGGTATCGTAACTTTATCTTACAACAAAGAGAAAGCAATGAATCTAGTAGAAGGTGCAAATGTATTCACATTGACACTGAAAGCTAAAGACAAAGGCTTAGTTTCTCAAGGACTTTGGGTAGACTCATCACTTACTCCAGCTGAAGCATACACAAATGACAATGATGTCATGAAGGTTGCCTTCAATGTAAGTGGTAGAACAGAAGCAGCTACTGTATTGTACCAAAATACTCCTAACCCATTCAAAGCGATCACAGTGATAGGTTTCGATCTTCCTGAAGTAATGGATGCAAAAGTTACCATCTATGATGTAACTGGTAGAGTAGTAAAAGTGATCAACAACACTTTTGCAAAAGGTTACAATAGCGTAGAGCTTAACAAAAACGAACTTGGTAGTGTAGGTGTACTTTATTACACACTTGAAGCAGGAGACTTCAAAGCTACCAGAAAAATGGTTGTCATAGATTAATTTTCTATAAAGAATTTACTGTTTTTGGGATGGGACCCCTCTTCGAAAAGTCGAAGGGGGTCTTTTTTTTTATATGGGTTATTGTGTTTGGGAATAATGGAAATTATTGATTTGGTAGTTTTGTTGTTGCCACTAAGGCCGTATAGGTATGCTTTAGTGAAGTTAGCCTGGTATTACTTATGATCTACTAAAATGTCAAAAACTTGATTGTGCATCATTCTATGATTATAGATTAAGATGAGTAGCATGTAAATATTATCCTGAAATGAGCTAAAATTATTATAAGAAATCAGCTGCGTTCCACCTTAGATTGTGCGGTATTATTGTTTGTTTTCAGACGTCAAGTGATTCTTGTATTGCTGGCTTTGCTATGGAGCGCATATGGTGTACATATTTTGTACATACGGCTTTCATATGGAGTTCCTACGGAGTTCCATCGGGTCAGCGTCGGGAGAGTGTTGGGAAAGGTTCGAGAGAGAGTCGGGGCGTGGCTGTGTTGCCAATTGGTGACCACGGATTGAAATCCGTGGTGATGAAACGAAACACCCCTCTGGGGTTTTTGTGCAGTGTTTAGGAACAAAGATACGTTTTTTTTGAGAAAAATGAAAATAAAAGAGTGGGATGTCTATATGTTTTACGAAATGGGAAGGCTAAAATGTTATAAAAATCTTAAATAAATAAATCGAGTTCCCACTAATGGAAGCTGAGCGACATCTGAAAGGTTAAAGTTTTGGATGGGTAAAATATTTGCCATTATATTGCAGTTTAAAACAAAAAAATAAAAATTATGGCAAAGCAAGTTGGACCGTTTAAATTTTTAGGCAAATTGGGGGAATGGTTTGGATATTTGTTGGATGGGGAATATTATGTCAGAAGAATTGGTAAGGTGGATAAAAAAGTCAGACAAGAAGGTCCACAGTATGAGGAAACCCGTAAAAATGAGGCTGAATTTGGTATAGCTACAAGGTGTGGGGGTCTATTCCGTCAAGCAATGATGCATATGACACAAAGGTGGACAACCAAGCATTATCCGCCAAAGGTGATACAGTTGATGATGGAAACATTGAAATCTGATACCGTTCATGTCAAAGGGCAAAGATCTGTCAATTTCGGTCTGAAAAATGCGGAAGCTCAGATGGCTTTTAGACGTCTAGATATATACACCAAAAAGAATTATACTCATTATAGAGGGTGCTTAATGAATGAAACCAAGGACGCACAGGTATGGAAAATGAATCACCAAGCGCTATGGTCAAGAAGGGATGATGGGGACACAAAGTCTGTGAAATTGGGCTTTTTGCATGTAGATTTTGATCGTAAAATAGCTAAATATGAAGATGGCATATCGATCACATGTAAAAGAAATGAGCAAATCGAGTATAGTGAAGTACAGATAGCGCCTTCAGGTGAAATCAAGCTGCCGTGGACCTTCGTCATCCAACAAGTGTGGCGTGATGGGGACATTTATGAGCCTACGGGAATGTTGTTTATGAGTGTGTTGCAAGTGATAGAAGGAGAGATGAATATGGGGGATGGATTGCATGGGGTAGATGTTTTAGAGGAGATTGGAGGGTATTGTGATGATGAATATGGGGCGCTAGGGTTAGCTGAAATTAGTAATTCTAATAATGGGAGCCAAGGAAGAAGCATTTTGGATGAAAATGGTGTCAATTGGGATGTGTTTTTGGATGGATATTTGGGTGATGGGTTTGATGAGTGGTTGTTGGGAGATGATGAAAACAAAGGCTTGGATGTAACTGAAGATATAGAAGATGATAGTGAAGCAGAATTAGACATGCAAGTAGTGCTTGGTTTGTGTGGTATTGATGTTGCTGATTTGGATATTGAACAATCATTAATTGAAGTGGAGTCTGTGGATGAAAGTGATGTAAAGGTGTTACATGGTATTGAAGATGAAGATTTGGATAGTGAAGAAGAACAGTTTAGTGAAATAAAAATAGATAAACAAATAGTGCTTGGATTGTGTGAAAATGAAGTTGTAGATTTGGATAGTGAACAAGGATTAATTGAAGTGGAGTCTGTGGATGATTGTGGTGAGGAAGGGTTACAAATGTCTGATGATTTAGAGCTGCGGAAGGAGCACGAACTATTTGGAGTTGATGATGGAAATGTGCAGCGTGGCGATGTTCTTCATTCAATAAATAGTGGAATCGAAGAGCAGGGTGGATTGGAACTTTTTGTACTGCAAAAGTCACTTGTTGCTAAAACGTGTGGATTGCAAAGGCAAAAAAAGAAAAGATTTCAGAGAGATTCCGGAAAGGATCAAAAAATACAAAGGCAACATGGGCGGCGTTTGGTATTACAGGATGATTAGCGGTTTTTAGTATTTGGATTATGGATTTGCTCCTAGGAAATATCATCAGATCAGGCTCGGTGCAGGGGTGAATGGCAATTTCTTTTATGGTGATGGGAATACCGTTCAAATACCTTTGTAATTACATATTTTTACATTGCATGGTAGTGACAGGGTACTCAGTAGATTGAGTGGCGGAGTCAGCGGATATAACAACTATACAGCAATATCAGGCAGTCAAACTGGGACTCTTGCAGCTTGACAACTTGCTGACCTGCAACATGTTTATGATTATTATACACTAGGCACAGCAAGCATCGTAAACCAAATACCTTCTCTTACAGATTGTGAGGTTAATAATGATTGTGGTAGTGTGTTGTACTATTTCCACCCTGATCATGTAGGCTCTAGTACATTTTTTTCAGATGGAAATGGCCTGCCTTATCAATTCTTGTTATATCCCACTAAGTCTTGACTAAGATTTTTAAAATTGATAAAAAATCATAAGTTTGCCGGACTGAATGATCTCTGCAAAGGCAGAGAATGGAGTGATACGAAATCGTTATTTTTGACCAAATGCTAAATACATAGAGCATGACCAAATTCGCAATTCCCACAATTAGTAAATTAAAAAAATGTAAAAAATTATACATTTACCTAATAACATATGGGCAATATGAATAAAAAGGAAAATATTTCTTAATTTTGTCATATAGTTTGAATTAGATGATATTTATTTAAATCTAAAGAAAGTAAAAAAATTAAAATGAAATATATTTGGCTATTAAATTTTATAATGATCGGACATTTTTTAAACGCACAACAAACAGGTGGTATTTCAAGTGCTTCTCTGTCAGGCCAATCTAGCTTTTCTGTCGGAGAGATTTATGTAGAAGGAAACCTAAGTGGATACGTTGGTGTATTTTCGTTTTTGGTTGGCAATGATTTGCTGACATCATCAGTGGATATTGATATAGCAGACGATTTTTCAATTATACCCAATCCTACCAATGGTAGATTTGAAATAAAAACTGCTGGTAGTAGTATAAATAATATTCAGGTAATTGATGCATCAGGTAGCATCATTAAGTCATTTCCAAATGGTGTTCAAGGCGATATAAGTGACTTATCCCCAGGTTTATATTTTTTACAAATCAATCAAAGAAATACTTTCAAAATCATCAAAAATTAATGCAATGAAAAAATTAATCTTAAGCATTTCATGTTTCTTCCTTATATTCAATTTACAAGCGCAAGTTCCGCAGGCTTTTAGTTTTCAGGGAGTAGCTTTTGATGCTAATGGTAATCCAGTTGCTGATAAAAATATTGCGATCAAGGCAGAAATTTTAAACGGTTCACCCACAGGAAATGTTGATTATAGCGAGACACACTCTACGACCACTAATGCAAATGGTTTATATTCTTTAAGTATCGGACTTGGTCTAGCAACTACAGGTGTTTTTGATATGATAGATTGGTCATTAGGCCAAAAGCACCTATCCATCTCCATAGATCCGAATGGAGGCTCTAATTTTATTGCTATGGGTGTAAGCCAGTTATTAAGCGTTCCTTATGCATTGGTTTCTGGAAGTTCTTTAGATACTAAGCCAAAAATTTATGTAAAACCAGCACCGTTTGCTGTAAAAGCCATAGTAAAAAATAATCAAGATTTCAATGGATTAGGTAGTATAAAATACACTTATGAATGGATACAAGGTACACCAGAAGACATATATGTAGTGTATGACGGACTCCCGAACAACATAAATATTTATACAAATGCAATAGGTGGATTTGGTTTGGATCCTACTGAGGTCAGTACTTCAAAATTCGAAATTATTGCAGACGGTATTTTAAAAAGGCAATCATTTTTAGGAGTGGCAGATAAGAATATAAATGTGCCCATTGGAACATATCAGCTAACTTTAATTTTTAAGACTAAAGACGGTGAAGTATTAGCTACGTTGCCTTATGTATTAAGTGTTGAGTAATTGGAAAAAAAACAGGTTGCTTTTAATCCATTTTGTCAATAGAAAGGAAGGATACCCAAGATTTCTTGCTGAAATTGTAATTGCATTTAGTTGACTTAAATAAGTTTGAACCTGTCAAGTAAAAAAGTGCTAAAATAAAGTAACTATTCGTGTAGCGTCCATTCAATTGATTTTGTCATTATATTTACAACTTTGATGCGAAAATACCGCCAATATCATTTGATTCTAGCATTAACACTACGGATTTGCATCCGTTGTTACAAATATTCTAACCTGTAAGGATTAGACCTGAATAGTTATGAATTAGAGTATGTTTAAATTTTTATTGCCTTATAATCAATATCTTATGAACCTGACT
>DAOLFJ010000457.1:0-3030 GCA_035326365.1 Saprospiraceae bacterium
ATCCATGTGAATTACTAAGGAAAAAGGCTGGAGTCTTGGATGAACATCCTATGCCTGATAGTTTAGCAACCTTATGTGGTTCGATATCCAATTCAAAACATGCCTCTACGATGGCTGCACTTATGGAGTCATGGCCACAGCCTGCGCATAAGGTCGACAATGCGCCTTCATAATCTTTGCGATTGTATCCCAATGCGTTTTTTGGCAAGAGTGGATGTTGGAATTTAGGTCTAATATAAGTCATTTGGAATTTTTTTAAGCAGTAACAGTGGTTGTTTGGTTTATTTGTTGGAGTATAAAGTCAGCAGTGATGGGAGTGCCATCAAAATTTAAGACTTTAATCAGTTTTTTGGGATGAATATCTAATTCATTGATCAATAAAGCTCTCATTTGTGCATCTCTATTTTGCTCTATGACATACAGAACATCATGATTATCAATAAAATCTGCAACATCCTGATGGAAAGGAAATGCTTTAATCCGTATAGCATCCGTCTTTCTTCCTTGACTTTCCAATAGATCTAGTGCTTCTTCAGCTGCATATTTTGTGGTACCAAAGAATATCACTCCTATGTCAGATTGATTTGTTTCTTGGTAGTATTCTGGTTTAGGCACTAGATCTTTTGCTGTTTCAAATTTTTTAAGCAATCTATTCATAATTCTAACATAAGTATCTGAATCTTCTGAATAATTTGCTTTTTCATCATGTGATGATCCACGAGTGAAATACGAACCTTTGGTAGGATGTGTTCCTGGTAATGTTCTGTATGGTACACCATCTCCGTCCACATCTGTATATCTTCCCCATGATTTTGCATTTTCTAAATCTGATTCACTCAATACTTTTCCTCGTTTATAATTGCGATTGTCGTCCCAAGAAAATGGTGGTGACATGTGGTCATTCATACCTAAATCTAAATCTGTGAGCATGATCACAGGAGTCTGTAAACTTTCTGCCAAATCAAATGATTCTGCCATCATATCAAAACATTCCTTAGGTGTAGATGGGATTAATAGCACGTGTTTTGTGTCACCATGGGATGCATATGCGGCTGATAAAACATCTGATTGTTGTGTACGTGTAGGCATTCCCGTAGAAGGACCTGCTCGCTGTACATCTACCAAAACAACAGGTATCTCAGCATAATATGCCAACCCTAAAAACTCATTCATAAGCGATAATCCAGGTCCACTTGTCGCAGTAAATGATCTCGCACCATTCCAATTTGCACCTATCGCCATTCCTATGGCTGCTAACTCGTCTTCTGCTTGCACAATAGAAAAGTTGTTTTTGCCCGTCTCAGGATCTACTCTCAATTTCTTAGCATATTCTTCAAAAGCACCTACCAAAGACGTCGAAGGTGTGATAGGATACCAAGATACCACGGTGGCACCACCATATACAGCGCCAAGACCTGCCGCAGAATTACCATCTATCAAAATCCAATCTCTCACTAAATCTCTTCTTTCGACCTTGAATTCCAGAGGATACTTAAAATGCCCTTTAATATAATCACCACCTAGATGAAGTGCTTTGACATTGGGCGTGATAAGTTTTTCTTTACCTTCAAATTGTTCTGTAAGCAACTTTTCTATTTCCGCAAAATCAATATCCAATAATACAGCCAGAGCACCAACATACACCGTGTTTTTAAACAATTGTTTTTGTCTAGGATCTGTAAATTCACGATTACAAATCTCCATCAATGGTACACCAATAAAATTAATATCATCTCTTAAATAATCTTCATGAAGCGGCTTGGTATTATCATACAGGAAATATCCACCCGGTTTTACGGATGCAATATCTTTTTTGAAACTCTGCGGATTGACACTCACCATCATGTCTATGCCTGACTTTCGACCTAAATACCCTTTTTCGCTGACTCGCACTTCATACCATGTAGGCAAACCTTGGATATTGGATGGAAATATATTTTTGGCAGAGATTGGAATGCCCATTCTAAATATGGATTTAGCAAACAAATAATTTGCGCTCGCCGATCCTGTGCCATTCACATTGGCAAATCTAATAACAAAATCATTTATCCTTATCATACGTAACAGTGGTGTCCTGCTTTTGAAGTGTTATATAAAAATTCTTTCATGTCCCAAGCGGCTGTCGGGCATCTTTCTGCACATAAACCACAATGCAAGCACAAGTCTTCGTCTTTTACCATGACTTTCCCAGTTTTTAAGGTGTCAGAGACCAAAATGTCTTGTGTTAGATTCATTGCAGGTACTAATAGTTTCATTCTTAGTGCTTCTTCTTCATCATTATATGTAAAGGTGATACAATTGGTAGGACAGATATCCATACAAGCATCACATTCTATACATTTACTTTCTGTAAATACTGTTTGGACATCACAATTAAGACATCTTTGCGCTTCTCTGAAAGCTGTTTTTAGATCAAAACCTAACTCAACCTCCATTTTTCTATCTGTCAAAGTCTGCACTTTGTCAGCTTGTGGGACTGGAAATCTAAATTCTGTAGTGACATCATTGTCATAACTCCATTCGTGGATCCCCATTTTGGTACTGAATAATTTAACATTCGGGTCAGGTCTAAGGTTGATGTCTTCCCCTTGACAAAATAAATCTATAGAAATGGCGGCTTGATGTCCTTGGGCTACAGCTGTAATGACATTTTTAGGTCCAAGCGCCGCATCACCACCAAAGAACAAACCCGATCTAGTAGACGCAAACGTGGTTTTATCTACAATAGGCATATCCCATTGATCAAATGATACATCTAAATCACGCTCGATCCAATCAAATTTATTTTCTTGACCTATAGCTATAATGACATCATCTGCTTCAAAAAATACATCAGCTTCGCCCGTAGGTACCAGTTTCCTTTTGCCATTCTCGTAGATAGCTTCTACCTTTTCAAACATCATACCCTTAAGCTTTCCGTTTTTAGTGACATAACTTTTGGGGACATGGTTGTCAATTATTGGTATATCTTCGTGCTGTGCATCTTCTTTTTCCCATGGTGATGCTTTCATTTCTGCAAACGGGCTTCTG
>DAOLFJ010000458.1:0-3020 GCA_035326365.1 Saprospiraceae bacterium
TCATTAAAATAGGTACTATTGCCCACTACTACTTGTCCGCCTTTGCATATTTCAAATACCAAATTGGTTTCAAACTTTGGAAATACTGTCAAGCTAAAATTAACCGTACTATCGCAACCATTGGCCTTGAGTATGACTTCAGAATAGGTACCTGCATCTTTGAATACTTTGCCATTCACGCGGACACTATCACCTTCACATATCTCGAATGACAAGTCTGTAGAGACATGATTCCAGTCAATAATGGTAGCTATAATACTATCACATCCATTTACTGTCTGTAGAGTATCGAAATAATTACCAGGTTCGGCGTATGCATTATCACCTACATTAATAACATCTCCTGGGCAAATCAGAAACTCATTTTCTTCGCTATAATTGGGGAATACTTCCAAATCCAATATGACAACACTGTCACAACCTACAGGTTTTGCAAATATATAAGTGTACGTGCCTGCTTCAAAAAATGTTGTATCTCCTACAGTCACTGAATCTCCAAAACAAATACTTCTAGACTCTGGGAAAAACTTCTGAGTCACGTCGATATCAGTATTAATGATACTATCACAACCTGCTATAGTAGTTATCGTATCTGTATATAAACCGGCAAATTTGTAAACATTACCACCTACGGAAATACTATCCCCTTCACAGATAGCATAAAAATTTGTCACAACGATAGGAGACACTAGAATCCTTAAATCAGTAAATACAATACTATCACAACCTACTGCATTTATTAATGTATCCACATAATTACCAGTCAATCGATAAATGCTATTACCCACGACGACACTATCACCATTGCAAATAGCTAAATCTTGTGTAAAGCTTGAGTTCTGCAATATAGTCAGATTGGTCTGAATGATGCTATCACAACCAAAAGAAGACTCCAATGTATCGATATATCTGCCTGCAACTTTATAAATAGACGTTCCTACAGTCGTACTATCTCCTTGGCATAATATGACATTGTTTTCAAATTCGGTTTCTAGTACAGACACTTTAACGATCAGTAAGTCTTCACAACCATTGGACCCTATTGAAGATTGAATGTAAGTTCCTGCTGAAGTATACGTCTCATCTCCCACAGTGATGCTATCTCCTTCACAAATTACGACATCTGCATTATCAATCGTAGCGGGAAGCAAGGTAATACTAGAAATAATGGTACTATCACATCCATTTACAGAAGGAAATATATCCACAAAAGTACCCGCTAGTGTATACACCGATGATCCCACCCTCACAGTATCTCCTGTACATATGGTATATGTATTAATCGTATTGTACTTAGGGAAAAGGCTGATTTCACTGACAACAATACTATCACAACCTGCATTAGATGAAAGTGTATCGATAAAAACGCCTGCCGATGTATATCTACTATTCCCAACTGAAAGTGTATCGCCTTCGCATAAAGCAATATCCTGATACACCAAACTATCTGTAAATATACTGATATCTATTCTTTTACATTCATCATTGAGCACACAGCCTCCCCACCCTTTTAGATAATAAGTTGTATTTTTAGTAATATTCTGATCTATAAATGTACCACTTGCAAATGTTATATTTTCACAACTATCTCTCTGCCACGACCACTGAGTTGCACTATTTAAGTACCCTTCTACGATTTGCACTACAGCTCGTTCTCCTTCACAAAGCTCTGACTTTACGGCTCTTACATTTTTCACATATGGGTTGACACAAATAAAGACATTGGACATAAAAGCGTCGAGCCCACCACTAGATATAATATTAATTTCGGACGATGTAGGATCGAAATCAACAATAGCTCCGAATCCACCTACAGAAATCAACTCACCATTACTTTTTAATGCAAAATCATTGATTTGTTCATTGGCCATGCCACCAAGATCATAATGTTCATTGTAAGTACCATCATGGTTTAGAACTAAAATAAATCCATCTGCCCCACCATTAGAAATACTTTCATTTTTTCTGTCGAATGCTAAATTAAAATCCACAGTCCCTCTGTAAAGCCCAGCTAGGTATATGATTCCTGTATTATTAGCAACAAGTTTATTTCCTTGGTCATTCATAGCGTCCCCATAACTATTGGTCCAAAGTGTATTACCATTTTGATCCATTTTTACTAAAAATGCATCTGTACCGCCTTTGGATGTTCGGTTAAAAAGGGGACCTCCAAAATCTACAGTCTCAGAATATCTACCCGTAAGAATGACATTTAAGGACTGATCTGCTATCACTGAATGTCCATAATCTACACCTGTACTGCCAAATGTTTTAGCCCAAATAAACTCTGCATTTGAATTTAATTTTAAAACAAAAGCATCGGTGATTCCCTTGGTATTAAACTGCGATACCCCAACTCCAGGGTCTAAATCAACAAAGTTTCTAAAGTCACCCGTCAATAGAATGTTGTTTTGGATATCTCTACTATGTTGTTGGATAAATTCATGATCAAGTCCACCTATCTGACTTAACTTGATTGGTTGACTCGAACTGCCATTTAGTTTAAGAATAAATATATCATTACCACCATTGCTAGTCGCATTAAATTCAGCTTGACCAGAACCGAAGATTGCACTACCTTCAAACTGCCCAGTGACAAGTAACTCTTCAGCAAGACCTGCTGTGACAGATTTGGCAGTAACGGAGACACTTGAATCTAATTTTCTAGACCATAAAATCTGCCCTTCTGAATTCAACTTAATAATAAATGAAAATATAGCATTACCAGTTCCAGATAGTATTACTTCATTTCCAAAATAGAGTGAGTCCTGAAAAGTACCTACCACAAAAATATTATCTTCTAAGTCCGTAGCAATATCATAACCAATGTCTGACCTAACTCCACCAAGTTGACGAACCCATTGCAGAAGCCCTAAAGTACTACTTTTTCTGATCAAGATATCGTCGCCACCACGTGATGTGTATGATAGACCGATGCCCACATTGACCGTACCCATAAAGTTTGTGATATCATACACGCTTTGGTCAGAATCAATGGCAATACCATTACCATAATCTGC
>DAOLFJ010000459.1:0-3018 GCA_035326365.1 Saprospiraceae bacterium
TAGAAGTTTTTCATTCTCAGACTTCATATTTACCATTTCTTCTCTTGCTTTTTTGGCAGCATCCATGGCATCTTGAATATCGCCTTCTCTTTTTGCCAACGCCTGAGCTATGGGTTTGAAAGCAAACTTAGACATTAAAAACCAAAATAACAAAAATATCACCAATGACCAAATAGCTAATCCTGGTGTCGGCTGAAAAGGAGTGAAAGTGACTAAATTAAACATATCTTTTTGCGTTTGTTATGGTAAAATAATTACGTTTTTTTAAAGAATAATAATAACGTTAGCAAGAAAAAGAAGAAGATTGCTCGGCCAACCGCTCTGCAATCTTTCTTTTCGTTTTGCCTTCGGCTTGATTACGCCATAAGGATAGAAAGAAGTATCGCGATCAAAGCAGCACCTTCGATAAAGGCTGCCATGATGATCATACCTGATCTGATATCACCAGAAGCTTCTGGTTGTCTCGCGATTGCTTCCATAGCCTTACCACCTACCATACCGATGCCTAATCCAGCTCCGATTACCGCTAATCCGGCTCCAATTGCTGCAAATGTTCCTGTCATGTCTAAGTATTATTATGGATGAAAAAAATATTATTCAAAAAAACTATTTCTATATATTAATGATGACCTTCTTCAGCGTGATGATGGTCTTCCGTAGCAGCGCCAATAAATGAAGCTGTCAAAATGGTAAATACGAATGCTTGCACAAATGCTACGATGATCTCGATCGCCATCATAAACATTGTCAATGGAATAGATACCGCTGTACCTACCAAACTTCCACCCAAACTCTCTCCCGACTTACCGAAGATAAATATCAATCCTATGAAACTCAAGATCGCAATGTGCCCAGCTGAAATATTTCCAGCCAAACGCAGCATCAATGTCAATGGTTTGATAAATAATCCCATGACTTCTACACATGCAAGAAGAATCTTGATCGGAACTGGCACATCTGGCATCCAGAAAATGTGCCCCCAATAGTGGCTATTACCATTAACGTTTACTATTATAAACACCAATATCGCTAGTACCATGGTAACTGACAAACTTCCTGTCACGTTTACACTTCCTAAGAATGGCACTTGTCCCCAAAGGTTTAGACCTAATATGAAGAAAAATACACTTAATAAAAATGGAAGGTAAATGGTGTGCTTTTTGCCAATGAATGGAATAGCTACATCGTCTCTAATGAATAAAAACACAGGCTCCAGAAATCCTTGGATGCCACTTGGTGCTTTTGTAGGGTTATTTTTGTAAGCATTTGCTGCTTTTCTGAACATCAAAAACAAAAAGAGAGATACCAGAATCATGGAAATTACATTTTTCGTTGGCGAAAAATCAATAAATGAAGTAAACCCGCCTCCAAGTATACCTCCATCCATAGTTGATCTGGCATCTAATCTATATTCTTTACCTTGATACAAGGCATAATTGACATCTCGTTTTTTACCATTAATTTCTTCTTGTTTATGGCTGAATCCTTCTACTTCTACTGAACCTTCCATTGGGAAGCCAGCATCTGCCACTCTGTGTACACTTCCGTGGTGCAATACATAGCCATTATAGGAATGATGTCCATCTTCGTGGTGTCCTGCATGAAACTTACCTGAACTGAATATATCCCATCCTTTGTCATTAGCATAAAGGATAGTAGGCAACGGAATTCTTACAAAATCAAGGATGCTATATACATTTGCGTCACTTATGTGGTGAATAGCTGTAGCACCTGGATCAAAAGCTGCATGCGCATGATCTCCGTGTGCATCATGGCCTTCGCCAGCATGTGTGTGGTCACCATGATTCTTACTACTTTGCATAGCAGCTGAATCTTGGGGTACTTGCTGATGATTATCCTGTGCTACCGATGGATATAGATATATGAAAGATAGTAAAGTAATAATAAAAATTCTGTTTCTCATCAGACAATGTTATCGATTTTGAAAATTTTTGCGCAAAGGTAAGAAAACAAAATGTTATATAATATCATTGATAGTCTTTTATTTATAGTATTTTGAGAATATTTTTATAGGTTTTTTAATCGATTTAATACTTTGATACTGCAAAATAACATATGTACAATTAGCCTAAATTTGGTCAAAATATTTATAATAGTCTGAATATTGACTTATTTGCAGAATATTATGTTGTTTATATAATTTACTTTCTCGTTTACTTGTAAAAAATAATTGACTAGAATCTGACAATAATCTAGTGAGTGGACCAATTTTTGTTTTTTAGAATCCTTGCTTTCCACAATTTATTTGGTGAAAACTGCTTCATAATTTGCTTTATTTCCACTATGGTCCCACGCTTCTATCTTGACCTGACTAATAGAAACGGTCAACTTATGCGTAATTGTAATTCCGTTGCAGGAGTACATAATGCAGATTTAATCGTAGTAAAAAGATATCATTACGTTGGAAACAAATTAAATATTAATCTACTTAAAGTACGAAATTTTTATAAGACAGAAGAGGAAGGTAAATAGCTATTGATTACTTAAATGTCAAAGTACCAAAAGTATAATACAACCCGAATTGAACACCTGTATTTGATACCCCAAAACCACCTCTACTATCATTATTGGAAACTTCTTGCCCATTTATGGATACTTTTTCATTTACATTTAAAGTAAAATAGTTAGAAAATCCTCTATTCGTTTTATGCACAAAAAAATTAACTTGACCTCGTTTACCCATATTGTAAGTTACATTAATTCCAAGTCTAAGACTTATATGATCGCTAAACTCAAACACTCTGGATGGCAATCCATCTGTATCTAGCCGGAATGTAGTAATTGTCTCCTTTTTTAATTCTGAATCTTCTGAAAGTTTTATATAATCAATAGAACTTACAACAGGCTTATCAAAAGATCCACCTGCATCTAAACTAAAACTTAGTCCCGACTTTTCCAATTGTAACACAATAATATTAAGTATCAGCGGAATACTGATATACTCGACCCTATAATTAGTTAAGTTCTCTAGATTAAGATTTTGGGTCTTATATTCCA
>DAOLFJ010000460.1:0-3016 GCA_035326365.1 Saprospiraceae bacterium
TAAAAGATAAGTTGACTGTTGTTCAAGATGTAGACTTAATAAGGTTGTGCACTGAATATTTACCACTGAAATTTAGTCGCAGACACGGTGATCCGAGTCGACCATGGAATAAGTTTTCTATCAATACCCAAAGCGAAATAGATGGTTCGAAGATATTAGATTATCAAGGTAACTGGAGAGATATCTTCCAAAATTGGGAGTCGCTAGCACATGCCTATCCACAGTTTATTGAGGGCATGATATTCAAATTTGTTAATGCTTCTACCTTTGATGGGTACAATCCGTACAGAGTGACCAAAGGTGGTTTTGATTGGGAAACCATCGAACCCGATAATCCTTGGTCGTATATCGGGTATTGGGGCGATCATCAGGTCATTTATTTGTTAAAGTTTTTGGAGTTTGCAGACAAATATTATCCACAGTTGTTGCATAATTTTATGGCTTCAGATCAGTTTGTATATGCCAATGTACCCTACAGGATCAAATCGTATGCTGACATCATCCAAGACCCAAAAAACACCATAGACTTTGATGCCAAATTAGATCATGCAATCAGAAATAAAGTAGCTGATTTTGGTGCAGACGGCGCACTTATTGGCAATAAATCTAATGGCATTCATCATGTTAATTTTGTCGAGAAATTGCTTGCGATGACATTGGCAAAGCTGTCCAACTTTATTCCTGAAGGTGGTATTTGGATGAATACGCAACGACCTGAATGGAATGACGCCAATAATGCCTTAGTAGGCAATGGTGTTTCCATGGTCACGCTATATTATTTAAGAAGATTTTTTAAGTTTTTGGAAAGAACCATTAGTCAATTAACTATGGATGAAATGGCTGTTTCTAAGGAATTGGAAGTACTGTTTTCATCCGTTTTAAAGACATTCGAATCCAATCAATCTTTACTAAGTGGAAGCATAAACGACAAGGAACGTAAATTAATAACAGACGTGCTAGGTCAGGCAGGAAGTGATTATAGAGAGACCATTTATCAAAGTGGTTTTAGTGGTGAGAAAGCTGGATTGACCAAAGCACAACTGACCAATTTTATCCAAGTTACGCTCAAGTATTTAGAGCATACCATCGATGCTAATAAAAGAGCAGATGGACTTTACCATGCCTATAATCTCATGAAATCGCATCCCAATAGTATCTCTGTCAACCATCTAAGCGAAATGCTAGAAGGACAAGTGGCAGTGTTGAGCTCTGGATATCTGACGGCATCAGAAACATTACAGGTACTAGATGCGATGAGACATAGTGGCTTGTACAGAGCAGATCAAAACAGCTACATGTTGTACCCAAATAAGGCACTTCCTGGCTTTTTGTCTAAAAATAATATTTCTGCCGATTTGGTACAAAGTTCAGATTTGTTAAAAAAATTAATTGAAGATGGAAACCAAAATATTATCATAAAAGACATCAAAGGTGGCTACCACTTTAATGGAAACTTTAAAAATGCCAATGACTTAAAACAAGCTTTGGACAAACTAAAAACTTCGCCATATCAAACTTTAGTACAGCAAGATACAAGTAAGGTATTGGATATTTTTGAACAAGTATTTAATCATATTGCCTTTACAGGTAGATCGGGTACTTTTTATGCCTATGAAGGTTTGGGATCTATTTATTGGCACATGGTATCTAAGCTTCACTTGGCTGTTCAGGAAGTTTGTCTAAAAGCTTCTGAAGAGGATGTAGATTTCTCTACCTTACAGCAATTGAACTCGCATTATGACCAAATAGGAGCAGGTATTGGACTGCATAAGTCGCCGCAAGTTTATGGCGCTTTCCCTACGGACCCATATTCGCATACGCCAGGACATAGAGGCGCACAACAACCAGGAATGACAGGCCAAGTGAAGGAAGACGTATTAATCAGATTTAGTGAATTGGGTGTTGTCGTAAAAGATGGCCAACTCGGTTTCAAACCTGAATTGTTACAACAGAAAGAGTTTTTGACATCTAGTGCCAAATTTACTTACGTAGATGTTTTTAATGAAGAACAAAAAATTGAACTAGCTCCAGATTCCTTAGCATTTACGTACTGCCAGACATTAGTAGTGTACAAAATTGGACAAGGACCATTATTGGAAATCTTGGCTAGAAATGGTCGACAAGTAATTAGTAAATCAGCTTATTTGGATAGTGCAACGAGTGAGCATATATTTAATAGAAATGGTAGGATTGCACAAATTAATGTGACTATAGAAGCTTCAAAATTATTAAAAGGATAGCGTCATAATTTGATATTTAATAAATTGTAAGATGAATGTATTAAGGCCATATATAATGATGTTGTTTGTTTTGATAATGTGTCAAGCATGTACAAGCCAAAAAGCCATGATATCAAATAAACAAAAAACCGCTAAGGATATTTTGGGTAATCCAGATTATTTGGCCATTTCTTACGGTGGATATCGTCATGAAAATCGTGACAAACAACCGACAATAGCCCAACTCAAAGAAGACATGAAAATATTGTCTGTGATGGGTATCAAGATCCTGCGGACATACAATCTACAATTTGATGAAGCGAGTAATTTAATGAAGGCCATTTCAATGCTAAAACAAGAAGATCCTAGTTTTGAGATGTATGTCATGCTCGGTGCGTGGATCGATTGTAAAAATGCATGGACAGGAAGTCCTGATCACAGTCAAGAAAGCGAAAAAAATGCTGCTGAAATAGATAGAGCAGTAGCTTTGACACGTCAATACCCAGACATTATTAAAGTCATAGCAGTCGGCAATGAAGCCATGGTAAAGTGGGCAGCAAGTTATTTTGTGCAACCAGATGTAATACTCAAATGGGTCAATCATTTACAAGCTTTAAAACAAAAAGGCGAATTGCCCAAAGCGCTTTGGATCACTAGTTCGGACAATTTTGCGTCTTGGGGAGGCGGAGGAAATGAATACCATGTATCAGCACTCAATGATCTAATCAAGCAGTCGATTATATATCGATGCATACCTATCCGATGCACGATACCCATTACAATCCAGATTTTTGGGG
>DAOLFJ010000086.1:0-15518 GCA_035326365.1 Saprospiraceae bacterium
GTTAATTTTATACTGGTTGCCATTTACATTGATCGTTTATTCATTTTGGGACGACCCACAAGAATATCAAAGATTGCATGCACTTTATTTCATGCGCAACTTAGCAATGATAGGTGGTTTGCTTTTATTAATGGCAAATGGTGCAGGAAAATATAGTATTAAGAGGCTGATTTATATTATGAGGCTACCACAATAAATTGATTAGTGAATCTTTCTTAGTTTTGCAAGTAAGATTTATGACTATTCTTATCTTTGCCCATCAATCTTAGTATCCCGACATGAGCATCAAGGCATTTATAGTACAAAAAGCAGCTGCATTTACAGCAAAAAGAATCAATAAATGGAAGAAAACAGCCGTTTCTGATCAGGGACAAATCATGCTTCAACTTACAAGTAAAGCAAAAAATACACTTTTCGGAAAAGACCATCATTTTGATAAAATCCGAACTTATGAAGATTATAAAAAAAGTATACCTGTCAGAGATTATGAAGCGCTCAGGCCTTATGTAGACCAAGTGACAGAAGGGAAAGCTGACATTCTTTGGCCAGGAAAACCCAAATATTTTGCAAAAACTTCTGGTACTACAAGCGGTGTAAAATATATTCCCATCACACCTGATAGTATGCCCAATCACATCCATTCTGCTCGAAATGCCATGTTGAACTATCTCCATCAAGTTGGGAATGCTGACATTTTTAAAGGCAAATTGATATTTTTGTCAGGTTCGCCTGTCTTAGATGAAAAAGGTGGTATTCCTACAGGTAGATTGTCAGGTATTGTAAACCACGAAGTACCAAAATGGATCAGAACAAACCAATTGCCATCTTACGAGACCAATTGTATAGATGACTGGGAATCGAAGTTAGAAAAAATAGTGGAAGAGACCCTGACCCAAGACATGAGATTGATCAGTGGTATTCCGCCTTGGGTACAAATGTATTACGAACGAATTCTCGAAAAAACTGGTAAAAAAACAATTCGAGAAGTATTCCCAAATTATAGCTTATTCATGTATGGTGGTGTAAATTTCGAACCATATAGAGCAAAACTAGAAGAACTAGTAGGTGGTCGAATGGATAGCATCGAGACCTACCCTGCTTCTGAAGGTTTTATTGCATTTCAGGATGATAAAAATGATTCTGGATTATTACTAAATACCAATTCTGGAATATTCTTTGAGTTTATCCCTGTAGAACACGTTTTTGACAAAAATCCAGATCGATTGATGCTCGACCAAGTGGAATTGCAAAAAGATTACGCCATCATTATCAATAACAATGCTGGACTTTGGGCTTATGACATCGGTGATTGTGTTCGTTTTGTATCATTAGACCCTTATAAAATTATTGTTTCTGGCCGTGTAAAACACTACATTTCTGCATTTGGCGAGCATGTGATAGGCAAAGAAGTCGAAGAAGCAATCCTTACCGTTGCAAATAAACAAAAAGTAAGCATCACTGAATTTACAGTAGCACCACAAGTCAGCCCTAAGGATGGAAGTACGCCTTATCATGAGTGGTTTGTGGAGTTTGACCATGCACCATCAGACATAAAGACATTTGCAGCAGAGGTAGATAAAGAAATGTGTATTCAGAATATTTATTACGACGATCTTATTAAAGGAAAAATACTCCAGCCACTCATCATTAGATCACTTAAAAAAGATAGTTTTAGAGATTATATGAAATCTCAAGGAAAGCTAGGTGGCCAAAACAAAGTCCCGAGATTGAGTAATGATAGGAAAATTGCAGATCAATTGGTACCATTTCAGGTTTCAGATCAAGCATAAAAATATTCCAAGTATAGTGCATTCATTTTTATAAAATGGTTAAATTTTACCTTTTTTCTTCCTAAAACAAAACTTCAATTATAATCTTTTGTTTATGACATTAGCAAGTTGTAAAATCAAAATTTAATTCTTACATCAATTAAAAATAATAATATGTATCCTGTAGAGTTAACTACGCCAATAGCAAGAGATTTGACAGAATTTGGATTCAAATCTTTACAAAATCCTGAAGCAGTAACTGAGGTACTTGACCACAAAGAAGGTACTGTCCTGT
Source organism: Saprospiraceae bacterium (assembly GCA_035326365.1). Taxonomy (GTDB): domain Bacteria; phylum Bacteroidota; class Bacteroidia; order Chitinophagales; family Saprospiraceae; genus OLB9. The sequence goes on from DAOLFJ010000086.1 coordinate 2,065, forward strand.
TAGTTGTAAATTCTGTGTGTGGCTGTGCCGCTGCAAATGCAAGACCTGGTGCAAAAATGTCAGTGACAGGAGATAAAAAACCTGATCAATTAGTAACAGTTTTTGCTGGCGTGGATAAAGATGCTGTAGAAAAGGCAAGAGAGTTTTTATTGCCATATCCACCATCTTCACCATCTATTGCTTTGTTTAAAGATGGTAAGTTAGTGCACATGCTTGAGAGAAGACACATAGAAGGTAATTCGGCACAAGCTATTGCATATAACCTTCAGAGCGCTTACGAAAAGTTCTGTTAATTCAGATTTAAGCATAGTATATAAAAAAAGGCACTTCATATCTGGAGTGCCTTTTTTTTTTAGAGTATGTTTAATTTTTTAGTTGCTAATTAAAAGGTTATGTTTCTCCCGATAAAAGAATTAAAGAGATTAGTGAACTAAACGATGAGATCATTTCGAAATCAGGTTCATAAGATATTGATTATAAGGCAATAAAAATTTAAACATACGCTTCATTCTAATTTAAAAACGATGGCATTATTGGTCAATTTTTATAAATGATTTGACCATTTTTGACCGAGCACTTACCAAATGTAAAGAATACTTACCGGATGGTAAATTTTCAATATTTATCCTTGCGTTACCTTCCGTAATTGTTCCTTTAAGTATGATAGAGCCTTGATTATTTGCGATATAATAAATTGCGGATTCACTTTCATCTGATATCACATCTATATAATCAAATGCAGGATTTGGATGTAAAGATAAGGCAGTATTTCTGACCATAAATTCACCTGGATTATCCGTAAAATTAGAACTTCGAGCGTATCCAAAATCAAAATTATCAACAGTTGTAGCGCCACCTAGGGTCAACAAACGTGTCGTACCTGTACCATATTGATTGGTGATCTCACTATCACGATCTTGATTAGAACCTGTAAATAAAATATATTTTTTGCCGCTGTATTCTGGTACTTTGCAATAATATTGTCCCGGATCTAGGTTATTAAGTTCATATTTCCCAAAAGCATCTGTTTTAACAGATTTGACAAAAATGTGAAACTTATTGAAAATCAGTATCAAGACATTAGACATTAATGAATCATTGCTGTCTCTTAGTCCATTTCCATTAGAATCAAACCAAGCTAGACCTTTTAAGGTGGCAGTAATCTTAGGGTAGTATCCTGCATCGATATATTTCATGGTGTAATTATTATCTAATATTACCATATCTGAACTACCGTCAACATTTACATCTGAATCTTTATTCGGATCAATACCCATATGTTTAGCTGTAAATACGTGATCTCCAGGCGCTGAAACCTGCACATAACATCCACCTTGTTGCCCAGAAACGAAAGCATACATACCCGCATGATTCGTTTTGAAGGTTTGTAAAGTGTTTTGATTTATATCTTTCAGTTGTACATCAATGAGTGAAGATAGTTTTTCATCCTCCGTACGCACACCATCTTCATTGGCATCATTCCATACATTACCCATTATCACTCTATTCGTGGTAGATTGAATGCCTGCATCTACGTCCAAAAACGTACTTCCATGAGCTAAAGAAATCAAAGGTGTCGTACCAGTAATGTCCACATCACTATCTAATGCACCACTACTACCCGCGTATTGTAAAGTAAATTCAAAATTATCTGGAAGTGAAAACTGTAAGTAATAAAGCCTTTGTCTAAGTCCTTCGAATGAATAAAAGCCATTTGCATCCGTCACAACAGTAGCTAATGTAATACCACTTTGCGTAAATAAATTTACAGTGATATCTGGTACTCCAGGCTCTCCTGTATCTTGAATACCATCTTTGTTAAGGTCATGCCATACTCGGTCACCTATTGTAGCTGGCTGGTATGCGCCTGCATCTATATTGGTTATATTTTGACCAGGCAGGACTTCAAAAAGATTGGTCGTTAATGGTCCATTTGCATTGGTGATGTCGTTATCAAATTCTGGATCACCCACATTAGGCGCCGAAATAATATAAGTACCCGATGGTATATTAAACTTGACATAGTAACGGTCGGGTTTTACATTTGTAAATTGGTAAAAACCAGTAAATTCATTGCCTTGTTGGACATTTGTACGTGTACTATCTACCAACATGCCTGATTCAGAATAGAGTTGAACTAATATATTTGCAATCCCTGGTTCATTCGCCTGATAAAGTCCATTACCATTCAAATCCAACCAAACCCTGTCTCCAATACTCCCAGTTTGTACATAACCTACATCGATATTATCATAATCTGCGTCTACAAGGAAGTCTCTTAATGTTACAATCCCGGCGTTATCTGCTTTACTATTTAAATTCTGATCAAGAGGATTTTGATTTGCAAAAGCAAAGCCATCAACACTCGCAAACTGAAGACTATATCTTCCGACTGCTACATTGTCAAATAAATAAGACCCATCTGTAGCTGAAGTAGTTGTTTGAACAATAGTTCCACTTTCATCGATCAATTGAATAGATACACCAACTACACCAGGTTCACTAGGTTCTTGCAATCCATTGTTATTCAAATCATTCCAAACAAAATCTCCTATAGTAATCTTCTCCGCATATCCAAGGTCAATATCATTTAGTGTGTCTCCAGGGAAAAGATTTAAAACCCTAGTACTTCCGAGACCAAATTCATTAGAAATATCACTGTCTAATGGTACAGAAACTCCTGAATATAAGACAAATACCTTATCACTCATAACAGGTCCCGACACATAATAATCGCCAAATGGTATATCTGAAAACGTGTAAGTTCCATCCGAATCAGTCAATTGAGAACTGACAAATACGCCACCCATTTCATATAAACTCACCTCAACACCTGACAGGGAAATTTCAGATACATCTCTCAATTTACTATTATTTGTATCTTGCCAAACACGACCTTTTATAACACCTGCAATTGGGGCCTTGATAACATATCCTGCATCAATATCAAGTCTATTTCCATTTGGTCTTACATTAAATATGGCAGTGCTTCCATCTATGCTAGATACAACATCAGAATTAAGTAAGGAATCTGTGACATTAATCAGTGAATAACTAAAATTGTCGAGTACACTAAATCGTACAGAATATAGACCATAAACAAGATTTTTAAAAGAATAAAAACCAGATTGTCCTGTAAGTGAGTTTAAAATTGTAACAGTAGAATCAATAAATCCACCTGACTGATCATAAAGTTTCACAACAATACCATTCAAACCTTCTTCATCATCATCTTGAAGTCCGTTTTCATTCGTATCGATCCACACATAATCACCTATTGATGATCTACCCACAAGTCCTGCGCTGATATCAGTTTTATCTTGTCCATTGGCAATGACGAAATTTGCAGTAGCGCCATCAAAAATATCCATTACATCCGAATTCAATAAATTGTCATTTCCTTGACCAAAAAGTGTGAATAATAAACTATCTGGTCGACCAAATATGATGCTATATGTGCCAGCTAATAAGGAAGGGAAATTGTAAAAACCATCCAAATCAGTCGTGTCAACTGCTAATGTATCACCAGCATCATTTAATAAATAAACTAAAATACTACCTAAATTTTGCTCTGCATTATCTTTGATACCATCACCATTCTCATCAAACCATACAAAACCTGACTGACTACCTTGAACAGAAATCAGACCCAAATCGATATTCAATTGCGAAGTATTGGAAACTAGAATGATATCTCTGCTGTATGCTTCATTATTTAATTTATCAAAATCAGAATTGAGTGCATCAGTAGATAACTCAATTATTGTAATGTCAAATCCATTAGGAATGGACGCCTTTATGGTGTATGTTCCTGGAATCAGGTTATTAAAATTGTAAAATCCAGAAGCATCAGATGTTGTATTTGCTATTTCGTTGCCAGCAATATTTCTCAAAATCAATGAAACTCCTTCTATTCCTGCTTCGCCAATATCTTGCAAACCATTTTGATTTAAATCATTCCAAACAAAATCACCAATAGATGCAAATCTATACAAACCTGCATCAATATTGTCAATAATATCTGATGAACCTATTGTTATTGCTTGGGTACTTCCTGTCGTAGGATCTACATCTGAATCTATATCTTCATTGCCAATTACATTAACTTGTGTAAAAATATAATCTTGTGGTGCTTCGAAGGTTACAGTGTAGGTACCTGCAGGAAGATTGGTAAACTGATATTTCCCTGCATTATCTGTGGTAACTTGTGCGTTGAGTGAAGATCCATTTTGAGCAGTACCACTTAAAAACACTTTTACACTCGATATTCCAGGTTCACCAGCATCTTGGATACCATTGGCATTCAAATCTTCCCAAACAAAATCACCAATTTCGGATTTTGCTTCTGAAATAAATCCTGCATCAATATCGGTTTTTATCTGTCCACTTATGATCTCAATTTCATATACATTTCCTAAATCGTCTATATCACTATCTTTTGTATCATCAGCGTCTTGATCAGCTATTGTGGGTTGAAATCCTTCTCTAACTTCAAATTGGATATCATAAAAAGCTGGCTTTAAATTATCGAAATAATAACGGCCAGTTCCATCCGTAAATGTTTCTAAAATGACTGGCATGGATAAATTCAAACTTGCGAGCGTCACTTTTATACCTTCGATACCTACTTCATTATCATTTTGAATACCATCTTCATTGACATCATTCCATACATAATCTCCGATGGCTCCACGTCTGAAAAAAGCGGCATCTATTGTATTAATTTGTTGCCCATTTTGAACTGTGACCATATAAGAAGTTGGCAATTGTGACTCATAACCTGTCGGTATAGTGAAAGCAATCGTGTAAGATCCAGCTAGTACATTAATAAAAACGTATGAACCTACCGCATCTGTTGTTGTAGTCATTTCAATCAAATTGCCAAAAACATCTGTTCCCATCAAAGTGATCAATACGTCAGCTATACCTGGCTCGCCCATATCTGCGATTCCATTACAATTTAAATCCTCCCACACAAAATCACCAATGTAACCAAATGCTATTAACCCAGCATCTAAGCTGAAATCTGAGTTATTATTAATTACAGAAAAAGATATAGTATTTCCGCTTTCAATTAAATCACTATCAATATTTTTATCAGTACCAAACATGTTCAGAGTAGATGTAAAACCCATTGGAATATCAACTGTCAACGTGTATGAGCCTACAAATATATTTGAGAAACTGTATGCTCCGTTTTGATCTGTTGTGGTGTTCAAATTGATTGCAGTACCATTAAATTCTATACCAGAAAGTTGAATATTGACGTTTGGTAAACCTGGTTCTCCTGCGTCTTGAATACCATTTGCATTCAGATCATTCCAAACAAAATCACCAATGGTTACTCCACTTACCAAGCCAACATCGTTAGAATGATCGTCAATACCGCTTATAAGATTTATATTTTCGATAAGACCATTAATTGCATCAGAATCAACATTATTATCACTACCTTGATTTGATGGACTTAACATAAATCCTCCTGGTAAAGTCATATTTATACTATATGTACCTGGCACCAAATCTTCAAATAAATAATAGCCATTAACATCAGTGATGACAGATGTAGTGACTGGATTTCCATCACCACTAAAGCCATTCAATGATAATTCAATACCTTCGATTCCTGGTTCTCCAATATCCTGAATGCCATTTCCATTGACATCTTCCCAAACAAAATCTCCTATTGATGCCAATCTATACATCCCTGCATCATAAGTATTATTGTCTTCCCCACTCATAAGCATGATATCTTCAATCGTATTTCCTACCACATCACTATCAATAGCGTCATTCGTATTTACATTGTCAATGCTGAAGAAATAACCATCAGGCAATGTAAATGTGAGTCTATAATTACCAGGTTTTAAATTATCAAAAATATAATAACCATTTTCATCTGTGATTTGTGTTCCTATTTCTATAATTTCATCTCTTCGTATTTCTACTAAGCTAACCGATACATTTACCAATCCTGATTCATTCAAATCTTGTAGACCATTGGCATTTAAATCTTCCCATACAAAGTCACTAATACTACCCAACCTATAAAGTCCTGCATCAAAATTAACCAACAAATCACCACTACAGACCATGATATTTTCTGCTACACCATTGAGCGCATCACTATCTTTGGTCTGATCGTCACCTTGCGCAAAAAGTGTAAAGAAGTAGCCATCAGGCGCTGTGAAAGTTATCTTATAATTTCCTGGTTTGATATTCAGAAAACCATATCTACCCATCAAGTTTGTTTTGGTCTGAAGAGTTACTGACTGACCATCTCCAGCAGTTCCTTCGAGAAGTACATCTACATTTGGTAGTGGTAGTTCTCCATTATTTTGAATACCATTTCCATTTTTGTCCTCCCACACAGTGTCACCTAACTTAGCAGTTTGGTAAAAACCAGCATCAACATTATTTTTCGGTCCAGCAGTATTAAAAGTTAAGACTGGTGTACGACCGTTACTATCTATTTTACTATTAAAAGTATTATTGGTATTATTTTTAAAAGTTGCCAGATAATCTTGTGGAATTCCAAATCCTAATTGGTATTTCCCAACAGATAAGCTATCAAAAGAATACAAACCAGATGAATTACTAAATGTAGAATCTAATACAGTTCCTGTCTCATTGTATAAAAATATCTTTACATTAGCTAAACCCAATTCAGTGCTGTCCTGCAAACCATTATAGTTTTTGTCAAGCCAAACATAATCTCCAATAGATATCAATGGCGTATAGCCAAAATCTATTGCCTCAATACATTCTCCAATTATGGTTTGAATTAAATCTGTCGTTCCAAGACCATTAGCATTCGTGATGTCACTATTCAAATCAAGATTCGTACTATCGAAAAGAACCATTTTATGATTTGCCAATTCAGGGACTTTGATGTAATATTTGCCAACATCTATATTATCAAATAGATATTTGCCATTAGTGTCAGAGTACACTGTATCCACAGCAAGTCCTGCATCTGAATATAAAATGACCTGAACACTGTCCAAAACACCTTCGCCAAGATCACGCAGTTTGTTGTTGTTTCCATCTACCCATACCAAACCTTTTATTTGGGACGATGTACAATTTTGATATAAAAACTTTCTACAACAAGTCTCAGCATAGGAGCCATCATAATTAAATACATCTACACATATCTCATGAATACCATATGATGCATAAGTGATCTTAAGATCAATTGTTTGAAACGAAGTGGATGCAGAAACCATATCAAATCCAGCAGGATAATGCCACACGTAGCTACCCTTTTGTTCGAGTTTATCAATGTAGAAAGTCAGACAGTTTGCATCACAAAAAGAATACAATGGTGTATAATAAACAATGACTTCTACCCTATCCATAGATATTTCAATGGTATCTTGATCTATATTCCTAAGTTGTATCTGAAAACCGAAATTAGGGTTATTTAATTCATCAGCGGTCCAAGATGCGCCCCAAGTATCCACCTGTGAACCATACATCCACATATGATCTGAACCATCAGATCGAATAGACCATGCTTTCTGAAGTTTTGCAGAATTTGCTTTGTTAGTTCCTTTGGGTTCGCCATTAGCATCGAGTAGGACGACTTCTAATTCGTCAATGTGCTGATATTGGGTAGATTGTCCTTCCATGACCAACATAATACCTTCTATGGTCGATCCTTCAGGAATTTGCATATTCAAATTATTACCCATCAGTACTCTTGACCGTTTGAAATCAGGTAAAACTACTTTTGCCTTCTGATCATCCGCAAATTTGATTTTACTCAGATCTTGCCAGTTCATAAACTGTGGAAAAAATATTTCATTTGCAAATGATGTCGTGCTAGACTTAAATTTTACACTTGGTTCCATACCTACACCAATAGGACAAACGGAAGTATTTTGAGAAGATAAATTAATGATTATCAATAGATTGACTAACCAAAAAGAGACTATCTTAGGAAAGATGTCTGTGAGGATGAGTTTCATATTTTTAAATTTTTGCTTAGATATATTACTAAAACAATATTTGTAGAGACCTATTAAAGAAGCAAAAATAGATAAACTTTATTAATATATATATAAATCGCATATATTTATTAATATTTTTTTCAATATTTTATAAATGACGTTTTTATTTGGTATGTATTCATATACTAAAAATATAGATTTGTAAGTAATTTATAGTCATATTATGGAGTATCTATAAAATCATCATGTGTAGAAAAGTAATCTCATAGCTTAGTTTGAAAAACTATTATAGTTATCATTTTCAGTCAAAAAAAAAAGCTATGTCCATCCTAAAATGAACATAGCCTGAATAAACCCGTTAAGCTTCAAATTTTAAATTCAGCTACACAATATTGGCCTCAAGTACCTGAATTTCTTCATCTGTAAATAATCTAGATTTTGTAATAAATCTTAAGCCCAAGGGAATTTCTAAAGAAAAACTTGCGCCGCGACCTTTGACTACATCAATGATTAATTGAGTATGTTTCCAATATTCAAACTGGTCTCTTGACATATAAAACAAACATCCATGTATCTCTCCTAGACAAACGTCTGAATTATCGAGCATTAACTCACCATCCTGAAAACACATCGGAGAAGATCCATCACAACATCCACCACTCTGATGAAAAATCAATTTTCCAAATTTAGCAATTAGTGTATCAATTATAGCAATTGCTTCATCGGTGACTAATACTCTTCTGACCATAACTACCTATTTTTAGAAAAAGCCTAATGCTTTTTTGTCATAGGAAATAAGCATATTTTTTGTCTGACGATAGTGAGCTAACATCATTTTGTGTGTTTCACGACCAATACCTGATTTTTTGTACCCACCGAATGGCGCATGTGCAGGATAAGCATGATAACAATTGACCCAAACTCTACCTGCTTTTATTCCACGAGAAATCTGAAATGCTTGATGCATGTCTCGAGTCCATACGCCAGAACCAAGGCCATATAAAGTGTCATTTGCTATCTCTAGAGCTTCAGCTTCATCTTTAAATGTAGTCACACAAAGCACAGGTCCAAAAATCTCTTCTTGGAATACTCGCATCTTATTGTTACCTTTAAGGATAGTTGGTTGGATGTAAAATCCACCTTCAAGACCTTCTACATAAGCTGCATCTCCACCTGTAAGTACTTCACAACCTTCTTCTACACCAATCTTTAGGTAACTCAATATTTTTTCATATTGGTCATTAGAAGCTTGTGCTCCTATCATGGTAGAAGGATCAAGTGGATGCCCCATTTTGATAGCTTTAGTTCGTTCGATGACTCTTTCTATAAATTTGTCATAAATACTTTCTTGCACTAACAATCTAGAAGGACAAGTACATATTTCACCTTGATTTAAGGCAAACATATTAGCTCCTTCTATACATTTATCAAAGAAATCATCATCTGCATCCATGATACTTTCGAAGAAGATATTAGGAGATTTACCACCCAATTCAAGTGTGACAGGGATGATATTTTTGGAAGCATATTGCATGATTAGTTGGCCAGTAGTCGTCTCGCCGGTGAAAGCTATTTTATTGATTCTTGGGTTAGTAGCAAGTGGCTTTCCTGCTTCTATCCCGAATCCATTGACAACATTAAGCACGCCAGCAGGAAGAATATGCTCTATCAATTCCATAAGAACCATTATACCAGCAGGTGTTTGTTCTGCAGGTTTTAGGACGACACAATTACCAGCTGCCAATGCAGGAGCGATCTTCCAAGTAGCCATTAGTAATGGGAAATTCCAAGGAATAATTTGGCCTACAACACCCAATGGCTCAGTGATATTCATAGATACAGTATTAGAATCTAACTCACTCACACTACCTTCTTCTGCACGGATGACACCAGCGAAATATCTAAAATGATCAATAGCCAAAGGAAGGTCTGCGGCACGTGTCTCTCTGATGGGTTTTCCATTGTCCCATGTTTCAGTTCTAGCGAGCAACTCAAGATTTTGCTCCATAACATCTGCCACTTTTAGCAACAGATTGCTACGAAAAGTAGCAGAAGAGCTATTCCAAGCAGGCGCAGCTGCCCAAGCAGCATCAATAGCTAATTCGATATCTTCTTCAGTAGATCTTGCAATTTTGGTAAAAACAGCTCCGTCAACGGGTGAAAAATTTTCGAAATATTCACCTCGAACTGGTGGTGTCCATTTACCACCTATGAAATTGTCATAATGACTTTTGAATGTTGGTTTTTCTACAGCATTTTGCGCTGTGGTTAGAATGTCGCTCATGGCTTTATGATTTAATGATTAAAAATAACTAAACTTTACCTTTCATTTCATATATTAATCAATACAATTAACTAATACAAAAACAATATCACAAAATTATATACTGTAGCCATAAGAAATAGATACGATACTATCAAAAAGATGACCGATTCACTCAATGACATAAATCATGTTAGAGAATATATCAAAAAAAGTTGTAATTTCGTATTATAATTAGCCAAAAATCAACATAAATCGTCATTAAAGCAGCCATTATGTTATTATCCGATAAATTTTATTCTGGAAGAAAACTCCAAACTTTGGTAGAAAACCAAACATCTTATACTCTCAATAATGCGGCAATGCATATTTTTGAAACACATCAAACGGCTGATCGTATTCTTTTACAATTTGACCAACCAGTATTGGCAAGTATGCTTCAAGGTAAAAAAGTTATGCATCTTAGGTCTAAACAAGCATTCGATTTCCTGCCTGGAGAATCATTGATTTTACCATCTGACGAAGTAATGTGTATTGATTTCCCTGAAGCAAATATGGATAGCCCCACAAAATGTATGGCTATGGCAATATCTGAAGACAAAATCAGAGAAGTCATTATGATCATGAATGAAACTATGCCTAGATCTGAAAACCAAGAATGGTGTTTTATGGATTATAACTTCCATTTTACCAATGACACGGGAATCTACCATATACTGCAAAGGCTTTTATTTCTTTTTACAGAAAATCATCCTGCCAAAGACCTATTTGTAGATTTCATGCTCAAAGAACTTATCATCAGAATCATGCAAGCCGAATCTAAAAAAATATATACAGATCAGGCCTTGCATATGAACACTTCAAATAGACTTGCTTATGTCGTCAATTATATCAGAAAAAATCTGCAACAAAACCTAAATGTGCAAGACCTCAGCCAAAAAGCCTATATGAGTGAGTCCAATTTTCATAAAGTTTTTAAAAACGAACTCGGTATATCCCCTGTAGAATTTATAAATAATGAAAGAATAAAACTAGCAAGTAGCCTGTTACAAGATCCAAATATAAAGATCAAGGAAGTATATATGGAGTGCGGATTTGAAAGTCGATCATATTTCAATAGGCTTTTTAAAAGAAAAAAGAATATCTCACCCAAAGAATTTAAAGACTCTGTGCAGAATTAAATTTACAATTACTCAATTCAATTTAAGTGGTGTTGAGTTTATTATTCCTCTGATAACAAGAGCATATCTAATATTCGCCTTCTAAAAAAATAGAAATCGCTTTGCAGTAGTTATCTTTTGTGCCTTTTGAAGTAAAACCCACCCAATTAAAAGCAATCCTAATTCCTTTTTTTGAATTCTAGCATATAGCTTCTGACCTCAAATTTTGCACGATATTATTCAAAATCTTGAATGATCTGATTATAAAAATCCATAAGCTGAGTGGCTGTGCCTTCTGACGAAAACCTATCATTCACATAAGCGTAACCATCACGACTGAGACGATCATATTTTTTTGCATCATTGATTTCCATCATTGCAAGACATATTTCATCAGGATCATAAGGATTTACCAATATCGCTCCCGGACCAGCTGCTTCTGGTAATGAAGATATCAATGAAGTAATCACGGGTTTATTTCTAAATAAAGATTCTATCACCGGTATTCCAAATCCTTCATAAATCGATGGAAAAACCAAAGCAAAAGATTGGTCATAAATAGCTAATAATCTTTCATTGCTGATACCATTTACAAAATGAAAATAAGTCTCTAAACCATGATATTTGATCATATCATCGACTTTTTGTTTGTATTTTTTATCTCCTTTTCCAATTACAACGAAAGGTTTTCGATATTCATCAGGTAATTTGGCATATGCAAAAACGATACTTAGCAAGCCTTTTCGCTCAATAATCGATCCCACATAAAGATAATAATTACTCAGATTTGCTAAAGTGTCATTAAGCTTTGCTTCTTCATCAAATATCTGAAAAACCTCATTACATGATTGGTAGATGACCGAAATTTTATCTTCAACCACTTCATACATAGATATTAAATCTTCTTTTGTGCTCTCACTTATCGCAATGATGTGATCTGCACGTCGCACCGAAGAACGATATTTCCATTTATACATCCATCTATCCCAAAGTCCAAATTGCTCCGGATACTTCTCGTAAATAAGGTCATGAAATGTGAGCACCGTTTTTATATTTTTATGAATCCCAAAAGGAATTTCATGACTCAAACCATGAAAAATATTAGGCCTGAGTTTGTTAACGTCTGATGCCATTCCCACAGATCTCCACAATGGACCATTAAAAGAAGGCGTGTGGATTATAAACTTGTCATTGTCAAGGAAATAAGCAGTCTCTTCGTTTTTTGTAATTTTGGGCGTAAATAAATGGTATTCATGCTCAGGAAAAAAGGTTTGTAGATTTCTTACCAGTGTTCTACTATAATTACCTAGTCCTGTAAAATTATTAAACAACCTTTTTGCATCAAAGGCGATGATCAATTTTTGATTTTCCATGTATTTTACTTGATTTATGATGGAAAAGAAATTTTACCCATACAAACACTTGGGATGCCCTGACGATTACCAAAGTCAATAGGTTTTCCTGCAATGGTTTCATTAGCCAAAACAGCGAATAATACTGCTTCTTTTGCATCGCCCGAAATACCTAGCTCGTCGCTTTTACAAAAGCTACAATTTGGCAATAACGATTTGAGAATATGTACCAAATGGAGATTATGGGCGCCGCCGCCACTTAAATAAATAGAGAAAGATTCATTCCCAATCACTTGTTTTATAGCATCAGCAATGGTATCAGCACTAAACTGACAAAGTGTGGCCATCATATCTTCGTTAGAAATATTTGGTTGACCAAATGCATTAATAATTTCTTCTACAAATGTCAGATTGAATAATTCTGGACCCGTAGTTTTCGGCAACTTTAGCTTAAAAAACGGATGACTTTTAAGCAAGTGTAATATTTCCACATTTACTTTTCCTGAAACCGAAATCGAACCATCTGCATCATATGGCAAATCATAATGTTTTCGCATCCATGAATCCATCAGTGTATTACCTGGACCAGTATCCGTAACAAAAACAGCATCCGCAAGACTCGTCGAAGGTAGATACGTAAAATTTGCAATCCCTCCGATATTCAACATAATTCGATTTTCTCCTTTTTTGGAAAACATCAGATAATCTCCATAAACGGCAAGCG
>DAOLFJ010000087.1:0-13939 GCA_035326365.1 Saprospiraceae bacterium
TATTGCTGATAAAAAAGCTTCGGACATACCCTTTACGGTGAATGCAAAACACAAACTGATGGAGACCGTTCAGTTTGAAAACAAAGCATACGAAGAAGAATTTGATTTAAAAGTACTTCGTAATGCAGTCACTTCTCCTGATGGTAATAGACTAGTATTCAGCGCATTGGGAAGTCTGTATTTTTCTCAGAATGGTAAAACTCCTGAAAGATTAACGACAGGAACCGACTTTGAAGCAGAACCACAATTCAATGCAAAAGGTGATCAAATCGTCTATGTCACTTGGAATGATGAAAGCTTAGGCAAAATACAAATATATAACTTGACTACTAAAAAATCAACGGTCGTCACCAATGATCCAGCTATCTATCGTACACCATCCTTCTCTCCTGACGGCAGGCAAATCGTCTATCGTAAAGAAGGTGGCAATGGTCATCAAGGATATCAATATAATACCAATTCTGGAATATACACTGCTGTTGTCAATGGCGAAAATGCCGAATTAATCACACAAGAAGGAGAAAAACCAATGTTCTCAGCAGATGGCTCTGAAATATTTTTTACCACAGGTGGATTTTTGTTCGGTTCTATCGCCAAAGCTTTCAAAAAATATAGTTTCAAGACCAAAAAGACTGAAGTAGTTTTCAATACGAGCTACACCACCAATTTTGTCCCAAGTCCTGATAATAAATGGGTCGCTTTTACAGAATTGTACAAAGTGTATATCGCTCCGATGCCAAAAACTGGTCAACCCATCGGACTTTCTGCCAAAACCAAAGCTGTTCCTGTTGCACAAGTGGCGCGCGATGCAGGTATTAATCTACATTGGTCGGCAGATAGCAAAAGCTTGCATTGGACATTAGGGAATGAATATTTTACAGAAAGTTTGAATAGAAGATTCCTTTTTCTAGAAGGTGCGCTTGACTCGATTCCACCGATAGATACTGTAGGAACCAAAATAAGTTTGACCATCAAAACAGACAAACCAAAAGGAAAAATCGCCTTCAAAAATGCCAATATCATCACCATGGAAAATGATAAAGTCATCAAAAACGGCATCGTCCTCGTAGAAGAAAACATCATCAAATATGTAGGTCCCGCATCAGGCGTAAAACTGGATAATAATACCAAAACCATAGATGTCAAAGGCAAAACCATCATGCCTGGATTGATCGATGTACATGCGCATCTTGGAGCATTCAGAGATGGCATCAGCCCACAAAAACATTGGGAATATTTCGCAAATCTAGCTTACGGAGTGACCACCACACATGACCCATCTGTCAATAGTGAGATTACCTTTGCACAGTCAGAAATGGTCAAGGCAGGTGTGCTCACAGGTCCAAGAATATTTTCCACAGGTACAATATTATATGGGGCAGATGGCGACTTCAAAGCAGAAATCAATAGTCTCGAAGATGCCAAATCAGCACTCAGAAGGACGAAAGCCTTTGGCGCATTTTCTGTAAAATCTTACAACCAACCGAGACGCGAACAACGTCAACAAGTCATAGAAGCTGCTCGCCAACTAGGAATCAGAGTCGTACCAGAAGGTGGTTCGTTTTTCTACCACAACATGAGCATGGTCGCTGACGGACACACAAGTGTAGAGCATAATATACCCGTAGCACCACTGTACAAAGACGTCGTCAATTTCTGGTCAAATACCAAAACAAGTAATACGCCGACACTTATCGTGAATTATGGAGGTCTCACAGGTGAATATTATTGGTACCAAAATACGGAAGTGTGGAAAAAAGAAAAATTGCTCAAATATACACCAAGATCCATCATAGACTCCAGATCAAGACACCGTACGATGGTGCCACAGGAAGAATATGAAAATGGCCATATCTTGACATCAAAGTCTTGTAAAAAACTCGCAGATGCAGGTGTCAACATCAATCTCGGAGCGCATGGTCAGTTGCAAGGTCTAGGTGCACATTGGGAATTATGGATGCTACAGCAAGGTGGCATGTCCAACTATCAAGCCCTAAAAAGTGCTACAGTAAATGGTGCAGAACTTTTGGGAATGGAGAAACAAATAGGTACACTCAAAGCTGGAAAACTCGCCGATCTCATCGTCATAGATGGCAATCCGATGGAAGACATCCGCAAAACCGAAAATGTGATTTACACCATGATCAATGGCCGACTCTATGACACAGAGACCATGGACGAAATAGGCAATAGCACCAAAAAGAGAACTAAATTCTATTGGGAACTAGATGGTAGTGGACTCGCCTACCCTTTCCATCAGGAGACCAATGGATTTATGGGTGTGCGATGTGCTTGTGGGTTGTAGTCATGGAACTAATTGATTATTGGTTTACTATTATCAATGGAAATTTTATGGGAATTTTCAAGTGACCTTAGCCTAATAAAGGCATTAACTGTAAAGCAGTTCCAGTTAATTCCCTTTCACTAAATTGACATCGCGACCAATCACCATTTCCCCAATCATACGTAATGAGCCGATTAGGTGTTTTAATCGGCTCATTTGGCAAAAAAAAAGGATTAATTTTAACTTTTGGTAGGTGCAATTTGCAAATATCTAAGTGCACAAATATTAAACTTCTGTAAGATTTGTGTAACCTTTCTACTCAACTTTTATAATCTTTTTTGGTAAATGATTTTTTATCTTTAGCAGATATAGTCCATTTTGCAATCCATTTACATCTATTTCGCCTTTTGTCGTCCCTGACATCAGTTCAGCTCCTTGGGTGCTATACACTTTATAACTTACTTCCTTTTTTAGATTTTTGATATAGATTTTGTCAGTGCAAGGGTTTGGATACAATGACAAGTTGATCGCCCCCTGAGAATTATCTGTATCTACAGTAACCGGTAATGCGTCACATACATCATTTGAGTAATTGATTACAGAAGTGACGTGATCGGAATAGCATCTAAGTTTATGTGTAGGAAAATCAAATATATTTATTAGAAACTCATTCCAAAAAAATGAAAAGGGCGATGATGTTACCCCAATTTTTTCAATGATGTTTATCTTAGTCAGTAAGCTATTATTCTCAAATACATCAATGGTTTGTTGTCTTAATGATTCTCCTTGGATGCTTATGGTTTTTATATCTGATACTACATTTTTATTGTTTTGTACCGTATGGAAGTTCATAAAAGGAACGGTGTCACCAATCTCCAATTTAAAATTATACAATTGCTTAAAAGTATTATTTTTGTATTGCCAAATCGTATCTCCAGATTGATAAACGAATTGCGCGCTTTTATTCTTATGTTCAATTTTTTTTGTTTGAATACTCAAAAAATAAACATCTCTTAATAACTTTTTGCAGAGCTTACCTTCAATCAAAGTATCAGTGTAATAAGTAATTTTTTCGTATCCATTCCCTTCCCAAGTGGAACTAAAACTATAATGCCAAGTAGCGTCTTTTTCAAACCAAGATGTTTGGGAAGGTAGTGTAGATATAACAGTAAAAAATAGAATTAGTGAAATGGATAATTTTGTCTTCATGACTTAATGATTTTTTTTAAATTATTTTTTTCTGTTCAATTTGCTTCAAGTATAAATTACATTTTTATTAACTGATACTGAAGTAGCTAGTGTTATTTTCTATAAATTAACTTCCCAGCGCCTAATTATGAAGGATAAAGATATAGATTATTAAGATACTCCGATTCAAAACATCAATATTTCTTACTCAAAATGTCTTCCGGATATCAGAAATCTAAAATAACTTATGATTATAAAATGAAGGTTGGGAATCAATGAAAGTTATTGTTTAAAAAAATTTAAGTTATTAATCTTGTCCTTACAACTTTGTTATTTACCGAAAAGTGAAATAATTTTCAGAAATCTAATTTAACTTCAAATTCAAAAAACTTAAAGATGGTTAAGCCTACTTCTTCTTATACGCATCATGAAATCCTTCACCATTCATTATTTTGTCGATACATTTTTCTATTCTGCTGATTCGAGACTGTGACTGTTTGGGTTGAGAAAAATGGATAATGTATCCTCTCTGTTTTCCTGGTGTGAGTGCATAAAAAGCGTCTTTTAGTGCAGGCAACTCTTCAAACTTTTCGTTCAACTCATCAGGTACAGGCTCTAGATCTTTTTTGAATTCGACTTTGACTCCACTTTCTTCGATGGCTACTGCTTCTTTCACATATGCTTTGATCGTATCAGATAAATTTGTGACTTGATCAACAGAAGTAAATCTTATGATTCGAGCTGATTGTACACTTGGACCTTGTTGTTCTAATATCTTCTGGGGATCGGAGAGCAAAACACCTTTAAAAAACCCAAACGTAACACAATCTTTTAAAGCACTTACAATGACTATGTTTTTTCCTTGGTGGGTATATACTGGTACGCCCCATTTGACTTCTTCTATAAGTTCAGTTTCAAGCATGATTTGTCTAAGATGTTGCAATTCCATCTGCCAAGTTCTGACTTTGCATTTATCTGTGGCATAATAGTCACATCTACCGCATCCATCGGCTATAAATAGATCTACTTTGGGATTTAGTGCTGTCATTTGCCTGTAATATTTACCAATTTACGATCATCAGGACGGAAATACCAAGATACTACTACCAAAATCATGGTCAAAACAGAAGGAAATGTTTCTTTAAATGTATCTCCCATGATGATGTGTGAAACAAAAGCGCCAGACATAGCAAAAAAGAATCCAGCATAAGCCCATTCTTTGAGCAAAGCATATTTAGGAACCAAGATGGCAATTACACCCAACAGCTTCCACACGCCAAGAATGGTCAATAAATATTCGGGATAACCCAAATGCTGAAAGTTTTTGACAGCATCTTCCATTTTCATCATCTGAAAAATCCCACTTGAAGCCATACCAAATGATAGCCATAAGGTCGATACCCAATAAATGATTTTGTTTCGTTTTGTCATTTTTATATTAATTTTGTTGGTCAAATAATTCTTCTAATCGATTGTGTGCTATGTTGATTCCATGAGCAAAAGGAAGTTTAAGCATATTGTCACGATCTTCGACTGATTTATAGATGATTTTTATGGTTAGTTTACTTACATTTTTATCTACACTTTCAAATGTTAAAAACTCCAACTGTACTGGAAAAGAAGTATTTTCCAGTTCGAATGTTCTCGTTATTTTTTTATTCACTTCAATATCATGAATCGTTCCATTAAAGCGATGGATATTGCCCATAGGGTCTTTGGTTTCGAATATATAACTTCCATGATTATGACTATCAAGTTTTATGACCTGAGTGCCCATCCACTGAGCTACTAAATCTTTTTCAATATAAGCTTTGAAAAGTAAATCAACAGAAAGATTAAATAAGCGAGTGATGACAATTTCTTGTTTGTTTTCCGTGGCTTCGACGTGCGTTTTTTGTTGCATGATTACTAATTATTTGCTTGATAATTTTGCATGAGGGATTCCAAAGCATCAAATCGCTGATCCCACATTTGACGAAATGGCTCAATAAAATCAGCTACTTCCTTCATTTTCTGGGGATTGAAATGATAGTGTACTTCCCTACCCTGTTGTTGCTGATGCAATAATTCACATTCCGTCAATATCTGCAAATGTTTGGACACAGTGGGTCTTGCAGAATCAAAATTAGCAGCGATAGCTCCTGCTGTCATACTTTGTGTAGCCAGTAAAAGTAGGATCGCCCTCCGAGTAGGATCGGCCAAAGCCTGAAAAACATCACGTCTTAAATTCATCTGATTGACTTAAGTAAATTATTTGATAAATAACAATACGAAGCTATTTGACTGCAAATATAAACGAAGTCATTTGACTACGCAAATAATTTTGAAGAAAAATTTTATTCCAATTTAATCTGAAATAAATTACCTATTTATTTAAAAATCAACTAGCAACAAGATCAATGCATAAACATGTCTTAAACGACCCTTTAAAATGGCTAGATTGCACCTTTTCTTACTATTTTTTTTCAATTACTTTTGCATTTTCTGATGAAACCTAACAAGCAATATTGATGAAGGTGTTTATTTTAAAATAAAAACGATTTAAATTAAATGAATGATTATTTTTTTGAGCATGATATTTTGATCGCTTGTAAAAGAGCTAGTCGTTTTCCTGAAGGTGTAGCAAAAGCTTTCGAAACATTGCATGCTACTATTCCTTTTTCGACCGAACGGAAATTTATGAGTTTCTCTTGGATGAATGATGAAAGAGAGATTGTTTATTTAGCTGGTGCTGAAATATTTAATGGAGAATCATTTCCTAGTCTAGAAAATATTACCCTTAAAAAAGGAAAATATCGTGGAAAAGTTATTACGAATTTTATGAACAAAATCCCCCAACTTGGCCAGCTTTTCCAAGAGTTGTGCAGGGACCCTAATTTGGATAAAGAAGGATATTGTGTAGAATGGTATTTTAATGAAACAGATGTGAAATGCTTTGTAAAACTTATAGATTAATTAAAAAGTATCATGATAAAAAATAGTCTTAAAATACGTTTAGCTAATGCTTTTTCAGATGGTAAATTTGCAGAAACTTACGAACATTTACATGAGAATATACTTTGGAATGTCGTGGGAGAAAATGAATTTAAAGGCAAACAAGCTGTGATAAATCGGTGTGAAGAAGTGGCCGCTTATTTTGAGTCTGTAACCACCAACTTTATTACACACCACGTAATCTCAGAAGGCAACATGGTTGTAATTAAAGGAATTGGTGAGTTTTTTAGAGATGGAATACGAATTTCATTGATCTCAGCAAGTGAATGGTATGAGTTTAATGATGATGATCAAATCATTAGGATTTATTCGTATTGTATTCCCGAAAAAAAATAAGATTTGAAAATATCAATAAATTAAGTAATTTCGTAATTAAATATAAATCAATAAACAATGATCAGAAAAGTATATCAGGTAAGTGTCAACGCACCGAAAGAAAAGTGTGCCGATATCATGCTAGGATTGTCCGACATCCATACCTACGAACGGTGGACAGCTATCTTCAATTCTACATCGACTTATGATGGATCATGGAAAAAAGGAAGTAAAATTAAATTTGTGGGTACCAATGAGAACGGTACAAGGAGCGGAATGGTGGCTAGAATTGCTGAGCATATCCCTAATAGTTTTGTATCTATAGAGCATTATGGACTTTTCGAAAATGATGTAGAAATCATCGAAGGACCACAAGTAGAAAGTTGGGCAGGTGGCCAAGAAAATTATACTTTTGAATCAGATGGAGATACGACCTTAATCACTGTAGAAGTAGATGTCACAGATGACCATGCAACATGGTTTGACGAAAATTATCCTTTGGCTCTAGAAAAATTAAAGGAAGTGATTGAGCATGATTGAGAAATTTTCAAAGTCATTTCAAACTTTTTTAGTATTAGGTAATAATTGAAAAACCATCTTATCACTATTTACACCCTTAATATCTTCTCCATCTTGCGCCCAGCAGCCAACTCATCAACTAGCTTATCGAGAAACCTGACTTTTTGTGTCAAAGGATTTTCGATTTCCTCTATTCGGTAACCACAAATCGTGCCTTTGATCAGGTGCGCATTAGGATGCAATGTGGCTTGGTCAAAAAACACTTCAAATGTTACTTTTTGGTCAATAAGGGTTTGTAGTTTATCAAGGTCAAATCCAGTAAGCCACCTTATTACTTGATGTAATTCATCTATAGTCCGTCCTTTTTTCTCTATTTTGGTAATGTAATGCGGATATACAGACGAAAAAGTCATCCTAGCCATTCGATCGTTATGTTCTGGTGTTACTTGCATTTATTTTAATCTATCTAATTTGCCCTTTTTCTTAACGATATTTTTATAATCCCATTGGATGTCTCTTGATTTTTTTAACCACCGACTTAGGTCTTCTCCATTGATCTCTTCAACAGTATTATAAAAGATGGAAGCGTCTTTAAATTTGCCACCTTTCACACTTAATCCACTTTCTTCGAAATCCATGCCACTCCAAAACATCAATCTAATACCTGCTTTTTGTTTGCTATAACCGACAATAGGGTTGCCATCCAAAAACCAAACAGGATGTGCGTGCCAGATTTTGCTTTCAGCTTCTGTTAACTCTTGGTTTATCAAAATACAAAGTTTGTCACATATTTCTTTGTGTGCCTCCGAGTGTTGATTGTTATATGTTTTAATTTCAGAACTCATATTGTAAAAACAAATTAAGGTTTTATTTGGTTGAGTTTGTTGATCTTTAATATAAAAAAAATGTTTAAACACGTAAAAATAATCATATTCTCCATTTTGGCTACAACAAGTTTTAGTCAATCAATTTTTCAAAAATATTTTGATAGTTTAAATATTGATGGAAGCACGACCATTTATGATTATAATAACAAAAAATGGATTTTTACAGACGAGATAGATGCCAATATATTATCATTGCCAGCATCAACGTTTAAGATTCCACATACGCTAATAGCTCTTGAGAACAAAGTAGTTGCTGACGAATTTGAAATCTATAAATGGGATGGAATTCCCAGAATGCATTTAGAAAAAGTAATAGATGTTTGGAATAAAGATACTGACATAAAAACGGCTTTTAAGAACTCTACTGTGTGGTTTTATGAAGAATTAGCAAAAAAAATAAAAAGAAAAACTTACAAAAAAATACTTAAAAAATGTGAATATGGCAACAGCAATCTTACTGAAAAAGGTCTTGACTTTTGGAATTATGGGGACTTTGCCGTTTCCCCTAAGAATCAAATTGATTTTTTAATAAAGCTCTACGAAGATAAATTGCCATTTTCAAAATCAAACATGGACAAAGTGAAAGAAATTATGATTTCTGAAAAAACCGAAACTCATACCTTTAGAGACAAGACAGGATGGACAAGAAAAAATGGCAAACATATAGGTTGGTGGGTAGGTTATGTGGAGACAGGTGACAATGTTTACTTTTTTACAACCCGACTTTCAAAAAATGAGAATGATGACAATCCCAATTTTGCCAAACAAAGGAAAGAAATAACTAAACTGATTTTGAAAGATGTAGAAATACAAAACAAACAGCTACCCTACGCAGAAATACCAGCAGTGTCTGAAAATTATACGGCAGGAAATGTAGCCTCCCGACTTGTCGATGGACTTGGATTTAGATTTTATTGGGCGACGGAAGGTCTAAGAGATGAAGATATGAATTTCAAACCAAATAATGATGCTAGGACACAATTAGAGACTATTCAGCACATTTATGAAATGTCAGAAATTATCAAAAACAGTGTAAAAGAGATTATTAATTTGCCAGGACAAAGTCCAAAACTAACATTTATAGAAACAAGAGAAAAAACACTTTGGAATCTAAAAATAGCCAGCGATATATTAAAAAATAGCAGTGACGAAGACTTGAAAAGATACCATTTAAAATTTAAACAAGGCGAAAAATTGGTTGAATATCCATTTTGGAATAGCATCAATGGACCAATTGCAGATTGTTTGTGGCACACAGGGCAAATCGTATCTTTTCGCAGGTCTTCTGGTAATCCATTTTCTGACAAAGTTAATTTAATGAAAGGAGAATTAAAAAAATAACAACTTATATGTCAATCAAAATCGAACATTTAGCCATCTGGACCAAAGATTTAGAAAAATCTAAAGACTTCTATATCAAGTACTTTGAGATGGAAGGTGATCAAGCAGAGAAAAAAACGGTGGTTTACACTTTTAGGAGAAAATGATTGATCTAAAATGGAAACACTTTGGGTTAAAAAAAAATTACCAAACTACCTTCAACCCACAATCTTTGTATTTATATATTTGCTCATCATCGGTGATAAAAGTCAAATTGTTTTGTATAGCTTGCCAAATCAACATACGATCAAATGGATCTTTGTGGTGGAATGATCTTAAATTGTAAAAAGAAATTGTGTCTGCAAGATTTAGGTCAAGAATCGAAACTTTACAAGCCATCTCCAATTCCCGCTTAAATGTTTCTGGTGTAGCCCCATTAAGCTTCAGTTTTCCTAAACTATATTTTAAACTAAGTTCCCAAAAACTAACTGTGCTAATCAAAATTTCATTATCTTGATTTAATAACAAATACTTGATGCTTTGCCTTATCATAGTAGGCTGTGTTACCATCCAAATACCTATATGACTATCGATCAAATATTTCATAAGCCCATTTCTTCTAGTTCTTCATCCGACCATTGAAGGTCTTCTTTTTTAATATCAATTCCTAAATGGCTAAGCGAACCTAATATTCTCTCTTCTTTTTTCTCAGGGGAAATTTCTTTACCAAAATACCCTACTAATTCCCCAGCTTTACCTTTTACTACTTTGATTGTGACACCTTTTTTAAGAAGTTCCACAACCTCAGAAAATCGTGCCTTAAAATCTCCAATATGCATGGTCTGTACCATATTTCCAATTTTTAAAACAAAGATAAGACATTCTTGACAAGTTGTCAAGAATAATATTTTCAAAAATTATCTAAAATTATTTGCGCAATCAAATAATTGCATATACATTTGCAACCAAATAATAGCAGATTGTATTTTATGGAAATAAGAAGAGACATATTCCAAGCCATTGCAGACCCAACGAGACGAGCTATTATCGTCCTACTCGCTATGGGCGCAATGACACCAAATGCACTGGCAGAACATTTTGACAGTAGCAGACAAGCCGTTTCCAAACATCTCAAAATCTTGACAGAATGTGAATTACTGAAGCAAGAGCAGCAAGGCAGAGAAATATATTATCACTTAGATATCGACAAAATGAAGGAAATAGACCAATGGATCAGTCAGTTCAGAAAGATTTGGGAATCTAAATTCGACCAATTAGATCAATTATTAGCCAATTTAAAATCAAAAAAGAAATGAAACCAGAAATTGAAATCTCCAGAATATTAGATGCAGATATTAGTCTTGCTTGGAAAGCCATTACCGAAAAGGAGCTGATGAAACAATGGTATTTCGACCTTAAAGAATTCAAACCTGAAGTGGGTTTTACATTTGAGTTTACGGGAGGTCATGAAGAAGGGATACAGTATAACCACATCTGCGTGGTAACTGAAGTAGAATTTGAAAAAAAGCTCACCTACAGCTGGCGATATGAAGGATATGAAGGCATCTCTTTTGTGACTTTTGAGCTCGCAGTGGAAGATGGAAAGACAAGACTTAATTTTTCACACAGCGGATTATCGTCATTCCCATACAATAACCTCGACTTTGCTTTACACAATTTTGAAGAAGGTTGGGATCACTTTATAAACAATGCATTACCTGAATTTTTACTTAAAAATATATAAATAACAAATTAAACAAAATAGTAATATGAACAACAAAATAACCGTTTCAGCTTCAGTAAATGCTGACAAAAGCAAAGTTTGGGATTGTTATACAAATCCAGCACACATTGTTAATTGGAATTTTGCAGACCCTTCTTGGCATTGTCCAAGTGCTGAAAATGACATGACCATTGGTGGAAAATACCTAGCTAGAATGGAAGCCAAAGATGGTAGTTTTGGTTTTGATTTCGAAGCGATTTATACCAATATTGACATGGGAAATTCTTTTTCTTATGGTTTTGGGGATCGTTTTTGTGATGTCAGTTTTGAAGAAAAAGATGATCAGACAGAAATCACCGTATCATTCGATCCCGAAACAGAAAATCCAATAGAGATGCAACAAGCAGGATGGCAAGCGATCCTTAATAATTTCAAATCCTATGTGGAGTCACTTTAAAAATCCAAACCAATGAATAGCCTCTTACAATTTGACTTTATCGTCAATAAGGAAAATAAATCCATCAATATCCACAGAGCTTTTGCTGCTGATCTAGACCTCGTGTGGGCAGCTTGGACCGAAGCTGATATCTTAGATCAATGGTGGGCGCCAAAACCATATAGAAACAAAACCAAATCCATGGATTGCAAGTCAGGTGGTTTGTGGCACTATTGCATGATCAGTCCAGAAAATGAAGTTCATTGGTGTCGATTTGACTACAAAGAAGTGGTTCCATTTCAATACTATAATGGGTCGGATGCATTTTGTGATGAAGAAGGCAAGATGAATGAAAACATGCCTAGTAACAACTGGCATAACAGATTCACTAGCTCTGATGATCAAACAATCGTGCACATGTTGTTGACTTTTAAATCTTTAGAAGACCTAGAGAAGATTATTTCCATGGGCTTTAAAGAAGGACTTTCTGCTGGCATGGAAAATCTAGATCAGTATATTGCGGCACAGTTTTATCTGAGAAAACAAAACAAACCAAATAACAAAGCCAGGGTTTGCACATACTTAAATTTTGATGGCAAAACTGAAGAAGCATTCCTATTTTACAGATCAGTTTTTAGATCGGAGTTTGTAGGAAAAGGTATTGAGCGATTCGAAGATATACCTGCAAGTGCAGACCATCCACCGATGGCAGAAGAGATTAAAAAAATGGTGTTGCATGTAGAGTTACCTATTAATGGTGGACACATCCTTATGGGTACTGATGCTCCGAAAGAAATGGGATTTACATTGAATCGCGGAAATAACATGCACATCTGCTTAGAGCCTGAATCAAGAGCAGAAGCTGATCGTCTTTTTGTAACGCTATCAGAAGGTGGAAATGTCACAATGCCTATGGCAGATATGTTTTTCGGTGCTTATTTCGGTGAATTTTCGGACAAATATGGTATCAATTGGATGATAAATTATATTGAAAAACAATAGAAAATGGCAGCCACAATCGTCCTAATTTTTAGTGTAATTTCATTGTTTAGTTTGTTAGTTTTGCATTTTGTAAGTCCTGAATTTAAACCTAGTTGGCGGATGATTAGCGAGTACGCCCTAGGAAAACACAAGTGGCTCATTACATCATTTTTTATTTTTTGGGGATTGGCATCTATGATTCTTGCTTTATTACTTTGGTCAGAAGTAAGCAGTATTTGGGCAAAAATTGGTGTAGTGCTAGTGTTTATTTCAGGTATCGGAGCATTATTGGGTGGAATATTTGACGTAAAACACAAACATCATGGCCTAGCATTTGGACTAGGCATTCCTACCCTACCTATTGGTTCATTGCTTATTTGTTATCATTTAATCAGTATAGAAAAATGGCAAAATGATAAAACAGTTTTGTTTTATGCTACGCATAGTGTGTGGATAAGCTTAGTTTTAATGGCTGTCAGTATGGTGATATTGATGTCGGGGTACAAAAAAACGGGTTTGCCAATGGGACCTGGAGTTGAACCACCAAAGGAGTTACCCAAAGAAGTAATTGGTATAAATGGCTATTTCAATAGATTATTGGTAATTTGTTATATATTGTGGCTGATTGTGGTGTCAAATGTGGTAGTTTAACATCAGACATCCAGTTATGAACCAATTTTTATTTTTATTCAAAACAAAATCAACTTTTTATGAAACAGAAAATTTTAAACGGTCTTTCGATCCTTTTTGGACTTTTATTGGTCAATGGTGGATTGGATAAATTTTTTCATTACATGCCAGTACCCGAAGGATTGCCAGAAGCATTAGTCAAGGACACAGCAGCATTGATGGAAATAGCTTGGTTGATGCCATTGGTAGGTTTGGCAGAGCTTGTGGGAGGAATACTCATTTTATTTCCAAAAACAAGGGCTTTAGGAGCATTGATTGTATTTCCTGTGATGGTCGGTGTTTTGCTTGTTCATATTTTTGTTGCACCTGAAGGCTTACCGATAGCTATCGTTATTTGGGCTATTTTGGGTTGGATTATCTATGAAAACTGGCATAAATATTTACCTATAATTAAGTGAGTGAATGATTAAATGAGAGAATGATTAAATGAGAGAATGATTAAATGAGAGCGTGATTAAATGAGTGAATGATTAAATGAGTGAATGATTAAATGAGTGAGTGAATGAGTAAATGAGTGAGTAAATGAGTGAGTAAATGAGTGAATGAATGAGTGAATGAGTGAGTGAATGAGTGAGTGAATGAGTGAGTGAATGAGTGAGTGA
>DAOLFJ010000087.1:14039-15390 GCA_035326365.1 Saprospiraceae bacterium
TGAATGAGTGAGTGAATGAGTGAGTGAATGAGTGAGTGAATGAGTGAGTGAATGACTAAATGAGAGAGTGAATTTGATGAGTGACAATAACGATACAAAACGTCTTTCGAGACTCACTGCGATTATTACTCAATTGCAGACAAAGCGGCTATTGACTGCTCCAGAGTTGGCAGGTAAATATGGTGTGAGCATTCGCACCATCTATCGAGACATAAGGGCTTTGGAGCAGTCAGGAGTGCCTATCATCACCGAAGAAGGAAAAGGTTATTCGCTCATGGAAGGTTATAGAATTCCACCAGTGATGTTTACTGAAAATCAGGCCAATGCACTTATACTTGCCGAGCAACTGGTCTTAAAAACAAAGGATGCTTCTTTTATAAATGACTATTCAGAAGCTATCGAAAAAATCAAAGCCGTACTTAAACACAATCAAAAAGACAAGGTCAAAATCCTTTCCGATAGGACACGGTTTGACTTCAATGTAACAAGAGAAAGGAGCAGCAGTAATCTATCTGATATCCAGTATGCATTGACAAATTTTATTATCCTAAAAATAGACTACACCAATGAAAAAGAAGAAACAACAACCAGACTCTTGGAGCCTTTTGCTTTAATCAGCACGGACAATTGGCTTTTGATTGCTTACTGTAGGATGCGTAAAGCGTTTAGATTTTTCCGCTTGGATAGGATCAAAAAACTGGAGTTACTGAATGAAAATTTCGAACCACACAAGATGACTTTGCAAGAATATCTGAATAATTGTAGTGTTTATTAGAAAGGAATAGATACAGTTGTGATAACTCTTAATTAATCGACAAAAGCCTTTTTTATTACAGATTTTAAAGCTTTGACATATTCTACATTTAAAACATCGATAGTTTTTAGAATCCTTGATTTATCGATAGTTCTTATCTGGTCTACTAGAATCCAATTTAAAGAACCTTCAAGATAAAACTCTACCCTAGTTGGATAATTTTTCGATTGTGAAGAAATTGGACAAATTGTAATTGTGGATAAATATTTATTTATTTCATTGGGCGAAACTATTACACAAGGTCTAGTTTTCTTTATTTCATGACCAATTGTAGGATCCAGATTTACAATAACTATTTCATATTGAAGAAATACTTCCATTTAATCCAAATTTTCATCTTCAAAAAAACTGTCAATCAATAATTTGTCATCTCCATTTTTGTGCATTTCTGCAAAAGACGCCTCCCAACCATCTCTAGAGTTTACAACTGGCTTTAAAATCATATAGTCATCTTCTTGTAAAAGTTCTAATTTATCAGAAATCTGATATTTTTCCAATAGAGTTTTACTTAGCCTAATGCCCTTCGAATTCCCGATT
>DAOLFJ010000461.1:0-2990 GCA_035326365.1 Saprospiraceae bacterium
AATTGTGGTACATTACCTGATTTTGGAAACTTCTGTGTCAAAAGACAAGATGGCAAAATGTGGGATTCTCCATGTATAGAAGAGTATGACAAATACAAAGGTGTAGGCGAATTAATGCCCTTTGCTAAAGCAGTTAGCGCAAAATCTTATGAGTTTGGCGAATTAGGATTTGAAACAACGATCGATTACTTAAAAATGATCGGTATCGTCAAAGATGCTGGATACAAAGGTTACATTGGTGTAGAATATGAAGGTAGTAGAATGGGTGAAGAAGAAGGTGTCATTGCAACCAAAACACTGGTAGAAAAATGTCTAAAAGAAGTAGCTTCGTCTACTGCGGATACTAAATAACCAATCTCACATAGTTATTAAAAAGCACCTAGGTCTTAACATTCTAGGTGCTTTTGTTTTTTGTCCAGTCTCGTTTAGATTACAAAACAATTATGATTACTTCAGAAATTATTGCTTCTCTGTTCGCTTTTTCTCTTCAAAACTAAGAATTTCATTAAAAATCCTATCCAATTCTTCTCCCGGTATATCTTTGATGATAATCTCCTTTTTCTCGTCTAGTATGAAGATTTTAGGTGTAGATGGAATTCTTACTTTTTGATTATATCTTTGATAAGTATCTCCGGTGTTAATAAAACCTTCCATCTTTTTCTCCTTGATTGCTGGCCAGCAAGTTGCCGTTTTGTCTCCACCTTTCGTACATACAGCAAGCATTTTGACACCTTTGTCTTTATTCTTTTCGTAAAACGATACGACATCTGGCATGATTTTCTTGCAATGTCCGCAATCAGGTGCCCAGAAAATTACGACTGTGTAAGGCGATTTGATAGCACTAAGCGTGACAGGCGTACCATCTTCCATATAGGTAACAATGTCTGGCATTATTTTACCAATCAGGATAGGTCTCAGGTCATTAGCGTTATCAGTCATCTTTTTGAGATTTTCCTCAGTGACCCACGAAGCTTTACCTTTACTATAATATTTATCTACTAAATGGACATAGATAGCATCGAGACCGACCATTTTCATCTGCGCATACTTATTTAGAAAATCTGCAAGGTAGTATCTATAAGCTTCAGGATTGGGCTCAAGTAAAGTAAGTATCCTATCCACTGACTTGATCAAAGAATCAGGTTGTTGGCTAGACAATTTCTGAATATAAAAATCAATTTTTTGATGAAGAAAAGGTGTTCTTATAAGTGCAGGATGCTTCATTTCTATAAAGTCAAAGTAATGCTCCTTATAATACAGGTATCTTTTCATTTGTGTCTCTTGCTCCGTACCTTCGAAGGTAGGTAAGTCTACCTCAAAATTTGACTTAATTAACAATGCAGTAATTAGTTGTGGATATTTGTCGACTACAGAGTTCTGATATGCTTTGACATCCTTATCTAATTGATTTAGTTTTTCTTCAGCATCTTTATCAGTTGTCCCTGCTTTTTTAGCTCTATCCATTTTAGCACGTAAGGTATCAGCTAGTACTCTTTTATCTTTCAGGAAGGTCAAATACTCATAAAATACTTTATTGTCTACACTTCCTTTAAAAGAGACATCTACCAAATCTTTTGAATCAAACTTTATTGAGAATTTTGTATCATTCTCATTGACTATGAACTGTAAGAAAGTATTCTCTGGTTTTAATAGAAATAAATAAACACCTTGCTCTGGTCTCTCAGCTCGTGTCCATACAAACTTACCTTTACTTTTAGCAAATAAAGTATCTTTTACAATCTGTTTTTCTCCAAAATAATTACCCACAATGAGCGTATCATTGGCATAACCTTTAATTTCAACATCCACTTCAAAGTTTTGAGCATAAGAACTCACTACTGAAAGAATCGAAAAGATAACTAAATAAACTACTTTAAATATATTTCTAGTCATGGCCGACAAATTAAAAGTTGGTTTTAAGTGAATAAAATTTTCAAACAAATGACAAATAAACAAAATATATCATGAAAAGGTCAACAATTGAGTTTGATTAATACTTTTTTAACAAAAAAGGGAATGGAACATTAAAAAAGTTTTCCCAAAATAATTAGTAAGTTACCTCGCCAACATTGAAACAAGATACAAAAACTTTATAATAAAGATTAATGCATAAAATACAGTCCAAACAGAACTATTATCACCTTTTTGTGTACCATAATTCCTAATGCCATTTTTTCTATCTTCAAAAATCTGATGGTTTTTATTGATTGTTGTGGTCAACTCAGGTGAAAGATTTTTGATTTTTACCATTTGTCTGCTTAATTGATACGCGAAAATATTGTCTGCATGTTGGATATCAACTAAAAAATTGGTCATTACTACCGCAAATTCGGTTTTTTTATTTTGAAAATAATCAGGTAATGCATTCAACACATCACCTGAACAGTTTTGGGCCCAACGTTGAATAGAATTTCCCTTTTGACGAAAATTTTCTTTATTACTGTTTCTAATCGTTCGCACGGTTTCTGCTAACATAAAAGAAATGTATTGAAAAGCTACTTCATAATCCTTTTGTTGAATAAATTCTTGAAGATTCATGACAATCAATTGTTTGAAAAACAAATCTTCTGATAAAAGTCTTTTACTTATGATATTAAAAGAAATTGCCAACCTAGGTGATAAATATGCTCTGAATGCGTCTGAATCATATTGATGAGGAATGTTGAATTTTTCAATTTTTACATGTTTTCCGTTCTTACTTTTTTCAATATATGCAGAAAAATCTACTGTATATTTATTTATCACGTCATTGAGCCAAGCAACCTTTGATATGATTATTTCATATTCAATCTCTACTGCCAAATTTGGATTTTCTAGAGCTTGAGTTACGAAGTTATAATCATATTGATTGCTTTCGATCATGATTATTCCATCTTCGGCTGCTTTAAACTCTAATTTAATTTGTTTTTTTATCGCGGATAAATCATGCTGCACTTTGGACAAATCAATATTCAGATGCCTGCAAAATTCTAGTAAAGATCTCTCTTTGT
>DAOLFJ010000088.1:0-15347 GCA_035326365.1 Saprospiraceae bacterium
ATGGTGAAATTGTAGGTGCTGGAATGACAGCTGATGCTTACCATATGACGGCGCCACATCCAGAAGGTATCGGTGCTCGTAATGTTATGAACCTTGCGCTGAAAGATGCAGGACTTAATCCATCAGACGTAGATTATGTGAATGTTCACGGGACTTCTACACCTTTGGGAGATGTGGCTGAAACAAAAGCAATCTTAGCAGTTTTTGGAGAGTCCGCATATGATCTGAATATTAGTAGTACAAAATCTATGACAGGACATTTGCTCGGCGGTGCAGGCGCTATCGAAGCTATAGCAGGTGTAATTGCGATTAATGAAGGATTTATCCCTCCTACCATTAATCATTTTACAGATGATCCTGATTTTGATCCTAAATTAAATTTTACTTTCAATACGGCTCAGGAAAGGAAACCTGATGTGATTCTTAGCAATACTTTTGGATTTGGAGGTCATAATGCTTCAGTTATCATTAAAAGATTCAATGGTTAATTTTGGATACAATACGTCGTTTTTATAATTTTTATATCTCTGAGGACAAAGAACTCACTAGGAGACTTAAACAGATATTGGGATTTACACCAGCTAGATTAAATCTGTTTAAGACGGCGTTTTATCACAAATCAATGACCAATGAAACACCTGGAAAAGCTACAAATGAGCGATTAGAATACTTAGGTGATGCCATATTATCTACCATCGTAGCAGAATATTTGTTTAAAAAATACCCAAATAAAGACGAAGGTTTTCTCACCAAAATGAGATCAAAAATCGTCAAAAGACAGACACTAAATGAGATTGCTGACAATATGGGGCTTGATGTGATTTTGTCAGATTATAGCTTAGGGAAAATGAGTAGCTCCATGCTCGGAAACGCACTAGAAGCACTTGTCGGGGCGATTTATATCGAATTTGGTTATGACAAAACAAAGGATTACATCATCAAAAATATTTTGATGCGTTACCTGAATATGACTGAACTAGAGACAAAAGACGATAACCATAAATCCCAACTTCTAGAATGGTGCCAGAAAAATGGCAAAGAAATAAACTTTACCACCCTTGCTAAGTTTAAGTTGGACAAAAGAGATTGTTTTAAAGTAGCAGTCGTCATTGATGGTGTAGAAATGGCCACTTCAGAAGACTTTAATAAGAAATCAGCAGAGCAAGCAGCGGCTAGTAAAGTGATGCAAAAGCTCCAAATAGCAGAATAAATTTTAGATAAACCATTCCATGGATTCATTAACTCAGATTGTTTTAGGAGCCGCAGTGGCTGAGGCTGCTTTGGGCAAAAAGATTGGAAATAGAGCGATGGTCTGGGGCGCAATAGCTGGTACGATTCCAGATTTAGATGTATTGGCAAATGGATTTATGTCTCCTATAGATGCGTTGGCTTTTCATCGAGGCATCACACATTCGTTTTTATTTGAGATTATAGCTGCCCTACTTCTCGGATGGGGCGTTTTTAAGATGTACGAATCACCACGACATAAATGGTTTGGCGTCGTAGGTTGGAGTATACTGTCGTCGGCAATTGGGATCAGTATTTTAATTTTGGGAGGTTTTGGTTTGATGAAAACAGTCATTGGCTTGCTATTTTTAGCTGGTAGTGGTTTATTGATTTATAAAAGATACAAACGCACATCTTACACTTCACCAAAAGCTAGCATCATGCAGTGGCAATGGATGTTTTTTCTCTCACTCATTACACATCCGATTTTAGATTGTTTTACGACTTATGGGACGCAGATACTGCTCCCTTTTTCAGATCAAAGAGTCGCTTTTAACAACATAGCAGTAGCTGATCCAGCTTATACAGTTCCATTTTTGATTTGTCTATTGATAGCAATGTTCTTGTCCCGTACCAATCCTAATAGATCTAGATGGAATAATGCTGGACTGATTATCAGTAGTTTATACATGATTTTTACACTATATAATAAAACTAGAATAAATACTATATTCGAAAATTCATTGCGCCAAGAGCATATAGTTTACAATAGGTACATGACTACGCCTAGTATTTTGAATAATGTTTTGTGGAGTGGAATAGCAGAAACAGATAGTGCTTTTTATTTCGGTCAGTATTCTTTTTTTGATAAGCAAAAGACATTTAAGCTGATGAAGAGAGACAAAAATAATCCTGAATTTGCTGTAGCATTAGAAGAAGATCCTACGTTAAAAACATTAAGGTGGTTTAGTGATGATTACTTTGCCATAGAAAGAAAAAGCGGTGATAGCATTCAGTATTATGATTTGAGATTCGGTACTTTTAGGGTAAAACCTTCAGATCCTGATAATTTTGTATTCAAATTTATTCTTCAAGAAAATCCAGTAGGCAATTTTACATTATTAGGTCAAGATGACGGACCAAGAGACGCAAACATTGGGGAAGTTTTCAAAATGTTGTGGAATAGAATCTTGGGAAATGTGGAAGAAGAATTTAATTGATGTGTCTTGAGCTTACCTTTAGGTTATAATGTATTATAAAAAATAATATATTATATGTATAGAAATTTATTATCAAATAAGAAATAGGATTGATTAATTTTGCATCATAATACGATACATCGTATAGTTTTGTGTAACCTAGTCAATACCACATCATGCAGTTTTTTAAATTCGTTGTTTTTGCCTTTCTAATAAACTTTGTATTTTGTACAAACCCAATCCTAGGCCAAGCAAATATAATTGAGACAAGAGAAGCTTACGATATTGAGCCCAATGACAACGAATCTGTATTGTACAAAGAAGTTTCTCTAAGTTGGGAAGATTTTTCAATATTGAATATGTTTCAAGTTCAGCTTGCAGAAAATAAAGATTTTGAAGGTGTAATTTTAGATACTGTGGTAAATGGAAATTATTTTTTTACCAACATACTAGAGAATCATAAAGAATATTTTTGGAGAGTTCGTGACGCTAGTCCTGAATGTGATCCTTACTCATTTGAAGATTATCATTTTTTTAAAACTACCAACATCGTCATTGATAGCGAAAATGAAAATACGGCCATAAGGATATTTCCGACACACATTAATGGCAAAGAAGTTATTTATTTTGACAATCCAGATTACTTAGAATTTGATATTAGCATCGTTAGCTTAACTTCAAAATCTCAGTACCGTCACAAGTGTTCTTCCGATAGAAAAGGAATTACGACGGAATCATGGCCAAGAGGTTCATACCAAGTTACTATATCATCCCCAAATAATTTTACCCAAACCAGAGATATCGTATTATATTAATCTATGAATGAATTAATTGATCAATCGAAAGTCCAATCTAAGGAGAAAAAGGATGAAAATAGTCGCTTCCTTAAAAATGTGTGGACAATACCCAAAGCTGAATTTCTGCCTAAGCTACAGGAAACCCATCAAGAAGCTTTTCAAAAAATAGATTGTTTATCATGCGCCAATTGTTGCAAAACGACGCCTGCAATAATTACGAAAGGTGATGCATCCCGTATAGCAAAACATATGAACATTGCACCCAAACAGTTTATCCGTCAATATGTCATAGAGGATATCAATGGAGATATGATGTTGAATGGTGTCCCATGTCGATTTTTGAATGAAGACAATAGTTGTAGTATCTATGACGTCAGACCAGAAGCTTGCAGAAGATACCCACATACAGATGAAGCCGAATATCCAAACAGGACCTCGCTCAATCTCGCTAATACTATTGTGTGTCCAGCGGCATTTTATGTAGTAGAGAGGTTAAAAACGCAATTTCCCGAGATATGATTTACGAGTTTAATGGTTTTATACCTGTGGTACATGAATCGTCGTTTGTCCATCCACAAGCTTGTGTAACTGGCAATGTCATTATCGGCAAAAATGTATATATCGGTCCTGGTGCTGCCATCCGTGGTGATTGGGGAGAGATCATAATAGAAGACGGTTGTAATGTGCAAGAGAACTGCACGATCCATATGTTTCCAGGTAAGTCGACCATTCTTCGTGCTTCGGCCCACATCGGGCATGGCGCCATCATCCATGGCGCAGAAATAGGTAGGAATGTCATGGTAGGTATGAATAGTGTCATTATGGATGAGGTCGTCATAGGTGATGAGTGTATCATTGGTGCATTGACATTCGTAAAAGCTGGTGAAAATTTCCCATCAAGAAGTCTCATTGTAGGCAATCCAGCCAGAGTCATTAGACAAGTAAGCGACGAAATGATCGAATGGAAAACGGAAGGGACAAAACTTTATCAACAATTACCATCTGACTGTCATCAGACTTTAAAGCCTTGTGAACCACTAAGATTTGTTCCATCTGAACGTCCAAAACAACCTATCCTGTATAATTTTTTTAAGAAGCAAAACTGAAATTGATTAGAATTTTTAAGTTTTAGTAGGTCTCGGATATAGCGATTTTCAATATAAAGTATATCTCCTTCAGTTAAGGTCAATACATCCATTTAAATATCCAATGGTGACAAGTTTTTTAAATAGACCAATGTTTTATCTGCCCATTTAACTACCAATTCAGTAAATTTTGTAATTTTGTTTCACAAATCTAATTGTTATGCCAATAGCCAGACCATTCAACCTTCAAAAATGGATAGACGAAAATCGTCACGAACTAAAACCACCCGTAGGTAATAGAAATCTTTACAAAGATGCTGGAGATTATATCGTCATGGTGGTTGCTGGTCCTAATGCTCGTAAAGATTATCATTATAATGAAACGGAAGAATTGTTTTATCAAATAGAAGGCGATATCGTAGTTCGTATCCAAGAAGATGGCAAAGCTGTAGATATTCCCATAAAAGAAGGTGAAATGTTTCTACTTCCCGCACGAGTTCCACATTCGCCGATGAGGTCAGAAGGTTCCATTGGATTGGTCATTGAGTTAAAACGTACAGGTGAAGAACGAGATGGTTTACTCTGGTTTTGTGATCATTGCAATACCAAACTTCACGAATCTTATTTTCATCTAGACAATATTGAGAAAGATTTTCTACCTAGATTTAAGGAATATTATACGACAGAAGATATGCGTACTTGTCCCAATTGTGGCAATGTAATGAAAGCGGACAAAAGATTCATAGGTTAAGCTCGATAATGGCAAAAAAGATATACTTTGCATCTGATTTTCATCTCGGTATAGATGCATTGGAAACTTCTGATGAAAGAGAAAAAAAAATAGTAAGTTGGCTCACTTCCGTTCAGGATGACATGGCGGAACTGTACTTAGTGGGTGATGTTTTTGATTATTGGTACGAGTATGGTACTGTCATCCCTAAAGGTTATATACGTCTATTCGGCAAGTTGTCAGAACTCAGAGATGCAGGCATTCCAATCTATTTTTTTACGGGCAACCACGATATGTGGATGTTTACTTATTTCGAAAAATACTTAGATATTCCTATAAATAGGGAACCTATCGTACGGACTTTTGGTGATAAAAAGTTTTTTATAGGACATGGAGATGGGCTAGGACCAGGGGACCATGGTTATAAGTTTATAAAATCAATTTTTAATAATAAAATTTGTCAATGGCTGTTTAAATGGCTTATTCATCCAGATATTGGGTTATGGTTGATGAAGTTTTTTAGTTCCAAAAGTCGGCAGTATACTGGTACTGAAGACGCTTTTTCGGATCCAAATAAAGAATGGTTGGTTCAGTTTGCGGAAAGCCACAGCAAATCCCAACACATTGATTATTACATATTTGGCCATAGACATCTACCTATCAATTATCAGCTTTCTAATGGTAAAAGTCATTACTATAACCTAGGTGAATGGATGTATGCATCATCTTATGGAACATTTAATGGCAAGGAATTTGAACTACACTTTTATGATTCGAAGTATACGGAAGTGTACGGCAACCAATAAGCGATTTATCCTAAGGAATTTGGTGGAGAATCAAACTTGTTTTTTCAAAAATAATATTTAGTCAAAATTTAAATATGAAGCTTTTAAATCATTTCGGCATCTTATTATTATTATCTATCGTACTAATATCATCTTGCACCACCAAAAAAGATGTGGCAGCCGTAGCACCTAGAGAAGTTTTTCAGTTAAATGTCAAACCCACAATTGTGGAAGTGGATAACTTGGGACGTTTATATCTAGTGGACGAAGGGAATAATATCATCAATTACACTCCCGAATTGAAAGAACAATATCGCTATGCAAACAAACGAAGTGGGCAGGTAAGTAATCTTGACGTCACCAATCCATTAAAAGTGGTCTCTTTTAGCAATGATTTTAACCAAATTTTATATTTAGATAACACACTGTCAGTTATTTCAGAACTAAATCTTAGCGAAAAATTTGCAGACATAAGTGCTTGTGGTACATCAAATGATGGAAATCTGTGGGTATATGATCCTACACAATTTAAAATGATGAAAATCAATGATCAAGGCAACATCTTACTCGAAACTTCTAATGTAAATGATGTAGGAATAACGAATGTGAATATCACTGACATCAAAGAACGTGGCAATTATGTCATTATGTGCGATAGAGAAAAAGGATTTTATGTTTTTGACAATATGGGACAATACATGTATCACTACGAAGCAAAAGGGATAAAATCTATACAGTTTGATGGACGCAATATTTACTATTTTACAAATACAGGTCTTAAAAGTTATTCCATAAAGTTTAAGGAAAAAGTAATGATCAGCTATCCATTCGATATAAGTCGCCAAGATTTAAAGTTTGTAGTTTACAGCTCAGGTGACATTTATGAAGTGTACCAAACAGGAATTAATGTATTAAAAACAGCTAAAAAATAGCTAAGAAGATTGAGATTGGTTCAATAGTATTGACTTATTAATCTCCTTAATCAAGCTTGGACCTTCATAGACCATTCCTGAATACACTTGGATGAGCGATGCACCTGCTTTTAGTTTTTCGATGGCATCATCTCCACTTGCAATACCTCCTACTCCGATGATGATAATCGAACCATTGGATTTCTTATGAATATATCTAATAACTTCGGTGGATCTTGAGTTTACAGGTTTTCCACTGAGTCCTCCTGCACCAATTGCATCTGTATTGCTTACTAGTTTACTACGATCCAATGTCGTATTTGTCGCAATAATACCTTGAATTCCAGTTGTTTTTACGATGTCAATGATATCATCTAGTTGGGTGTCTGTCAGGTCAGGCGCAATTTTTAGCAATATGGGTTTTGCGACACTTTTGGTAAGGTTTAGTTTTACAAGCGTAGATAAAAGATGCGTTAATGGTGCTTTTTCTTGCAATTCTCTGAGGCCTGGTGTGTTTGGCGAACTCACATTGACTACAAAATAATCTACATATGGATACAAAGCTTCGAAGCAAATTACGTAATCATCTACTGCATTTTCATTGGGTGTGACTTTATTTTTGCCTATGTTGCCGCCTATGATGGTTTTGGATGGTTTTCTGTTTTTTAGTCTTTCGACCAATGCTTCTACGCCATCATTGTTAAAACCCATTCGATTGATGAGCGCTTCGTCTGTGGGCAATCTGAAAAGTCTTGGTTTATCATTTCCGTCCTGTGGTTTTGGTGTGACAGTTCCTATTTCTATAAACCCAAAACCCAAATGAGACATTTCTTTATAATACTTCCCATCTTTGTCAAAACCTGCTGCAAGTCCGACAGGATTAGGAAAGTCCAAACCCCATATTTTTCTATGTAATGAAGGATGTTCGATATGATATAGTTTTTTGAATAACCATTTTCCACCTGGTATGGACAATGTTATGCCAAGTAAAGCTACGGTAAGATGATGTGCTTTTTCTGGGTCGAGCAAAAACATAAAGGGTTTGAGCAAAAGCTTATACATAACATTGATTTGATCTGACAAAGGTAACCAAAAGCATTTTTTTCATAGATTTTTTTTGAAATAATATAAACGCTGCCTTGCATTTTAGGAATTACCCTTACTTTTGAAGGGTTTTATGAAGTAATTTTGTGCAGAAATAAGGAATTCAATTTTGATTTCTGACAATACATTCGTTTTATATCAAAACATGATTTATGTTTAAAATACAAGTTTTTTTTGTTTTAATGT
Organism: Saprospiraceae bacterium; assembly: GCA_035326365.1. Taxonomy (GTDB): domain Bacteria; phylum Bacteroidota; class Bacteroidia; order Chitinophagales; family Saprospiraceae; genus OLB9. The sequence continues at coordinate 8,025 of DAOLFJ010000088.1, forward strand.
TTTTGTTTGTTTTCAATATTTATGGGCAAAAGGTAAATGAGTTTATTGGTAAAAATGATCAGCTATTTAAAGTAGACAAAAAGGAAGCTATCAGAAAAATGGATTCTATGTACTCCGTTTCCAAAGGGAAAATTGCACCCTTGGATGAAGGGGAGATACTATATTCATTGTGTAAGTACTATGTAAGGTCAGGCATGCAAGATAGTGTCTTAGCGCATGCTCAGAAAGGCATGGATTTTATTAAGCGACAAAGTATTGACGATATGACCGCAGATTTTGCAAATGTTTTGGGTGGATCTTATTTTCACTTGGGGCAACAAGATTCGGGAGTACATTATATGCTAATTGCTGCTGCGAGTTTAGAGAAAAAAGGGGATAAGGAGAAGTCAGCTTACGTGTATAATAATCTTGGAAATGTATTTCTAGACGATACAGATTTTTCTAAGGCAATTTATTATTTTCAAGAAGCACTGTCTAAGTTGCCTAATGATGGAACAAATGTTTTTTCAGGGACTATATCTGGCAATTTAAGTTTTGCTTATGTATCCTTGGATAGCCTTTCTCAAGCCGAAAAATATGCTTTGGAGGCTGTCAAAATTGGTGAAAAAACAGAAGATAATACGGCCATTTTATACGGCAAACTCACACTTGCAGATGTAGCAAAGAAAAGAGGAAATCGGGAAGAAGCTTTGACTAAATATAATGAATCTTACCAGCTAGCAACTGAAATACAAGATGATTATAAAAAAGCACTTTGTGCTGCATCACTAGCAGAATTTTTTATATCAACCAATCCCAATCTTGCTATAAAATATGGCTTAGAGTCTTATAATTATAATAAGGAAAATTTACCAAGATTTTTGCCACAAACTACCTTGATTTTGGCACGAGCGTACGAAAAAAACAAAGATTATGCCGCTTCTAGTCGATTTTTTAAGGAATATGCGACTATGATAGATAGTATTAAATCTGTGGATTACAATGCATTAAAATTGGATTTGCTTGAAAAATATGAGACAGCTCAAAAGTCCCAACTCATCAGTGAACAAAAATCTATTATCGCTGCCAATTCACTCAAAATAACACGGCTTATCGCTGGGTTAATCGCGATTGCATTGGCTCTTTTTATTTTATTATTGTGGTGGAAGCTGCAAAAAAATAAAGCTGCCCAAAAGTTGACCGAATTGAAACATGAAAAAGAACAAGCCATCTTTAATTCTTTGGTGGAAGGTGAACAAAATGAACGAATAAGGTTAGCCAAAGAGCTACATGATGGACTTGCTAATGAAATAGCAGCATTAAAAATGCAAACATCTATATCAAATCTGAAAACTCCAAGTGAAACTTTAGAAGTGATAGAAAACAGACTAGACAAATTGCATGAAAGTACTAGGAATATAGCACACAACATGTTGCCAAAAGTATTTATGGAAGACGGACTCATGGCATCAATAAAGGCTTTATGCAAAGATTATGATAAAGTCATTCCTATAAATGTAGACATCAAGAGCTATCAGAAAAACAAGTCTAGATCTTTTGAATTGTTTATTTATAGATTGGCTCAAGAGATTATAGGAAATGCTGTAAAATATGCAAATGCTTCTAAGATATTAGTCACAATTCATGATGAAGAAGGTATGTTCTCGTTAAAAGTGAAAGACGATGGTATTGGCATTGATAATGAAAAAGCACAATCAGGATTTAGTTTTATAAAAGATAGACTCAAAGAAGTGGAAGGCTTTTTACATGTCAACACTGATAAAGGAAATGGAACAGAAATTGACATAAATATAAAATATGGCATATAGTATTATTATTTTGGATGACCATCCGCTCATTGCAGAAAGCTTGACGACAATAGCAAGTTTGATGGAGAACGTAGAGACAGTCAAAGCTTTTTCCACTGCCAAGACTTTTTACGAATATGAAAAAGCAATGCTTTATAACCTCTATATAATAGATATCTCTCTAGGTACAGAAGATGGTAGAGATGTGATGAAACAGATTAGAAAAAAACATACAGAAGCCAAGATTATCGCATTGAGCAGTCATGATCATCCACGTATTATTCAGTCTGCATTTAGATCAGGAGCGGACTCATATCTCTTAAAAACGTCGTCAGCATCAGAAATTAAAACATGTATTGAAACATTGCTAAAAGGTGATGATTTTTTACCAATCAACATTCAAAAAATTCTCCAAAACCACCTAAAAGGTCAGAAACACGAAACCAACCCAAACTTTCCTCCACTTACTTCACGAGAACAAGAAGTATTACAACTCATTGCAGAAGAACTGACATCTAAGGAAATCGGCGAAAAACTTCATTTGTCAGAATTTACCATTGAAGGTCATAGAGCCACATTGTTCCAAAAATTTGATGTAAAAAACATTGCAGGACTCATACGAAAAGCAATTTTGGCTGGTGTAATAGACTAGGTCTTATTTTAGCGGTGGGAATCCACTGTTTTTTTTTACCATGTTTTTCCATCTTTCAATGGTGTCGATGCAGTCATACCTTTGTGCTATATTTTTAAACAAAAATTTAAATGTAGTAAAATGAAAAAGTATGTAAAATTTTCGATGATTGTGGCATGTGTATTAATAATGAATGCCTGCGGCAAAGACCCTCTTAACCCTGATGATATTAACAACAATCCGAACCAACCGACGACATTAACATGTGATATCAGACAATCTACCACGCTGACGGATAGAAACCCATTAGGTGTGGATTATATCGTCGATTGTGCAGCATATGTATTTAGCGGGACACTTACTATTGAGCCAGGTACAACGATTCAGTTTAATGATGGCGCGTCATTATCCATTTTAGAAACAGGTGTTATCAAAGCTAATGGAACGGCTCAAAATCAGATCAGATTTACCAATAATGGAGGTATTGCACCTTCTTGGGCAGGTATTTTTATCTACACAGATGGCGTAGGAAACTCTATCAGCCATTGTATTATTGAAAAAGCAGGAGCAGTCACTTCACAAGGTTTTTTAAACGAAGTTAAAGGAGCATTAATTATTGAAGAAGCAAAAATAAATTTCACAAATAATCAAATTATCAATTCAGGTGATGCCGGTATCGTTATTTTGAATGAAGGAGAGTTTACGACCTTTACCAATAATACCATTAGAGGAAGTGTTAATTTTCCAATGGTGGTAGATGCAGAACAGTTAGGTATTATTGATTTTAATGCAAATACATTTGCAAATAATGGAAAAGAATACATTGAAATAAATTCGCCACAAAGGGTAGAAAACTATATAGAAAAACCAATAAATATAATTAAAACACCAATTCCTTATTTTGTGTCAAAGAAGACATTCTTTTATCGCACAACAGAAATAATGGCAGGCACCGAATTCGTTTTTGCTGAGAATACGGCACTTATTTTCAACGCAGAAAATACTCCATTTAGAATTTTGGGTACGGCAACAAATCACGTAGTCATGAAGGGTTTGAAGGCCCAATCTGGATATTGGGGTGGCGTATTGATAGAAACGAAAGGAGATAAGTACCAATTTGATTATCTAGATATATCAGATGGTGGTGCCTTGGATCATGGATATGGTGCATTAAAAGGAAATATAAAACTAGCGGGGTATGGCGTGATTTTATTAACCATGAATAATTGTACTTCTACTAGATCAGGAAATTGTGATGTAGTTTTGGATGAGTATTGGGATGCTAAAACCATTCAAAACAACAACAGTGGCAATTTAAATATTTGCAAAGAGTGATAAAGTAATAATACTTTTTCTATTAAGGCAACACAGACTAGATTTGTGTTGCCTTTTTTTAGTCTTTACATTTGACTATTAATATCAACCTTCTCCAGTAAAATAATTATAATCCCTGATTACTCGGGAGATAAATGAAATATCATTTCCCTCTCGTTTTATGCCACTTACTTCTTCTATTTTATTAACTAGCTTTTGGAGTGTGATATAATCGTTGTTCTTACGCGCATTGAGATAAGTCTCCTTGATGATACGCATGTCATTATCTGAAAAACGTACGACATTCGGATAAAGTGGTACATAATCTTGGGCAATTTCTTCTAATATCGTGTGGCTGATATTGATATTGTTTTTAAGGTTGATCACTGCAGTGCCTGCTGCAATATCACCGATTCGTTGATGTATCTTAGAGACCAAGATTGATATTCCTCCAGCCAGACAAAAAGTACCTGTGACATCTACCAATCTAAATACCCACCTGATCAGATAATCTGTAAAGGACGCTTGGTATCCATCTATTTTTACTACTTTGAGTGAAAAAAGTTTTTTGCCTATTGACTGTCCTTCCATCAGCGATTCTTGGATGATGGAATAAAACATGACGGGAAGGTAAAATATGATATAAACGCTCATCACCGACCAATTGTCCCACGTCAATTCACTCAAATCTAACCTATTGATTATTGCCCAATTGATAAACAGTACATAGCAGAATTTCATAACTAAATCCACAGCGTAAGCACCCATTCTGACGCCTACATCAGCAATTTTAAAATTTATATTAACATTTTGGGTAGTATTGATACTAATTTCAGCCATAAATAATTATTTTTACCCCGTATGAGGGAGGTTGCTTTTATAAAACGGAACAAAGATAAATGGCTAGCATTCGAACAAGCCATCACGGGACAGTCAAAAATGAATCCTGACGATCTCGCAGGCCTGTATATTCAATTGGTAAATGACCTTTCATTTGCTCAAACATACTATCCCAAAAGTAAGACTGTAATCTATCTTAATCATTTGGCCGCCACTGCGTTCCGGCAAATATATAAAACCAAACGAGAAGAGTCTAATGTATTTGTCCGATTTTTTAAAATTGATGTTCCCACCACTATTCGTGAACATAAAAAATTCTTGATTTACGCCTTTGTTTTGTTTTTTATTTCAGTTGCTATAGGCGTCATTTCAGCAGTATATGACGATTCTTTTGTCAGACTTATCTTGGGCGATGACTATGTAGAAATGACGATGACCAATATCCAATCAGGTGATGCAGTTGCCGTTTACAAATCAGGATCTAATTGGGGCAGCTTTATTGGTATTACCATGAATAATCTCACCGTAGGGCTCAAATGTTTTATCTATGGTGTCTCAGGTGGATTTGGCACGGTCTATATAATGTTGCAAAATGGCATCATGATAGGTTCATTTCAGTCCTTTTTTTACCAACAAGGTGTTTTTTGGGAAAGTGTGCGTGGGATATGGATACATGGAGCTATGGAGATATTTGCCATCGTTATTGAGACCATGGCAGGATTAATATTAGGGGCAAGTATTTTATTTCCTGGCACTTTTTCGAGATTAGACTCTTTCAAATCTGGCATCCGTACGAGTCTCAAGATTTGGTTAAGTACCATTCCGTTTACCATAGCAGCAGGATTTCTAGAAGGATTTATCACTCGCTATTCTAATGTGATGCCGAATGTAGTCAGCGTTGGAATTATCCTTTCTACCTTGTCGTTGATTTCATGGTATTATCTAATTTACCCATTCCAACAAGTCAATCCACCAAAACTAGAAGAGCTATGAAGTGGAAAAATGGTTTGTTGTTTTGTTTGGTCATTATGTTGACTTTTAGCTTGAAAGCTCAAGATTCAACGGCATATGAGCAAGAATTAGATACCACCTTATATAGTGATGATACCTCAATATCAGTCTCATTTTTGCCTATAGATACATTTGTTAAACGCAATTTCGATTCTGCTTTTAAGGACAAATATAACGGGGAAGCTTTTGATTACACAGAAAAAGTACCCAAACCTAAAACGAAAAAAGACACGTCGTTTCCTATAGAAGGATTATTAGAAGCTTTTATTTATTTTATTTATATCATCATTGGTATAGGGATTATCATTGGCGTGTATATATTGGTGTCTGTTCTGCTAGGAAAACAAGGCGCTTGGCTGATCAATAAAAAGTCAGACGATAAAACCGTTTTTTACGGTGATGATCTACAACAATCAGCTGATACAGATTTCAAATCTTTATTACAAAAAGCAATAGAAACAAATGATTATAGACTAGCCATCAGATATCAATATTTATTTTTATTACGAAAGATGTCTCAAAAAAACATCATCGAATTACATAAAGATAAAACAAATTCTGATTATCAATATGAGATTAAGAATATTACACTTAGACAGTCATTTGGTTATCTATCTTACATATATGACTACGCTTGGTATGGAGAATTTGAAGTGTCAAGATCAGATTATGAGCAAGCTGCAAAGGCTTTTGACGAAACCTTACAAATGATATAATATGGGAAAGTCAATAAAAAGTATACTATTCATTATCGTAGGTTTGATCATTATTCTTGTGGTTTTTTCGCAATTCAAACCAAAGACTTTAGATTGGACACCATCTTATAATACAAAAGATAAAATTCCCTTGGGTCTATATGTTTTCGATAATGAAATAGATTCCTTTTTTACGAGTTATGTCGATAAATATAAAGAGTCACTCAAAGATTATTTTTATTTTGAAGACACTGAAAATGATGATTGGTATGGATATAATCTATTGTATATCAATGAAGTGGTGAATTGGGATAATGACATTGTAAGAGATGTATGCCGTTTTGTTCGTGCAGGAAATTCTGCTTTTATATCAGCATCTGCGCTACCACAAACGCTAAAGGATTCTTTGGGATTGTCAACAGAAAGTATGCTTTTTGATCCAAGATTTGCTGGTTTATTGGACCAAGAAATAACTGTTATAATCTCAGATTCTTGTATGGCAGATATTAAAGCAAGCCATACCAAAGGACTTACGGGTTCTTATTTTACATCTTTTGACACCATCAAAACTGACGAACTTGGCTATGTCCAAACTTTAAATTACAAGGCTACGAACTTTATTAAAATATATCACGGTGCAGGCTTGTTTTATATACAGTTAGATCCTGCTGTTTTTACCAATTACTTTTTGCTTACCAAAGATTATCATCGATATGCTGAGCATGCATTGTCTCACATACCACCTTATTATGATATCATCTGGTCACTGAATGACCAAACGTCCAAAGTCATTTCTGATTCACCACTGCGATTTATTAAGTCACAACCACCATTGTATTTTGCCTTCATCTTACTCATTGTGGGTATTTTGATGTTTGTAATTTTTAATATTAGAAGAACGCAACGAATCATCAAAATCATACCCAAACCTATAAATTCCACAGTGGATTTTGCTAGGACTATTGGTAATTTGTATTTCCAGAAAGGGTCCATTAGAGACATAATGAACAAAAAGATCATATATTTGCTGGAAAGAATCAGATCT
>DAOLFJ010000462.1:0-2977 GCA_035326365.1 Saprospiraceae bacterium
AAGACAAGTTACGCTTCGTTTATACAATCGTCTGGCGAAAAAAATAAAGATAAAGCCATCAATTATTTACTAGGTAATAATGACAATAACTTCAATGCTACCACGACCCAAACACAAGTCATGCCCAATAGAGATGAAGATTTTCATTTAAAATACGAACTAGTTGCAGACAATCAAATATTAGTTTCTGGTCAAGAAAAATATATAAATCTAGAGTTTGAAAGACCGCTTGGTAATATGGTGATAGAAGACAAAAGAAATTGTGACTACTTTCATGGGTATAAGAAATACGAACAATCCGATATTCACCTACAAATACCACCACAGCATACGGTGAAGTATCTACCACCATCCATCACAGAAACCAATGAATTGGGAAGTTTTCATTTCAGTTATGAAGTCAAAGAAAACAAGATATTGTATAGCAAAAATATAGTATTAAACAAGACACAAATCCCTGTAAAAAGCTTTGATACTTGGAAAAAGATGATCAAACAACTCAACGAATTTTACGACGATAGAATCATCCTAGAAGTAGCTAAATAAACCATAAAAACAACAAGAATGCGCACATATATCTATTTACTTATATGTCTGATCGGCTTATCTCTATTGCCACAAGACAGCCTTGCACAAGACAGAAAAAAAGTCAAAAGAGATGCCAAAAACATGGAATTCTACAATGCCGTAGTAGATGTTAATGACAAAAGCTTTGACGTGACGACAGCACCCGAAGCATGGAAAAACGAATCTTATGTCTTATTAGCGATCAATACGTACATCAATGTAGGATCAAAGAAAGGTCAATTACGCGGTATCAATCGAAAAAGAGTTTTATTACAAGACCAAAATGCAGTAGAATTATTTACAGAATTTTACTTCCAAGATTCTGAGACCATTCTCATTACTTTGACCAAAAAAAGTGGAGAAGAAATTGAAATCAATACTAAAGATGCGATAAAGGTAACCACAGAAGTACCTTCCGTATATTCAAGTAGATTTCAGTCTTCACAGTCTTATAAATTTGCCATTCCCAATATCGAAATAGGAGATATCTTGGATTTTACTACGATTTATTCTCAGGATTTCGGAGGTATATTATCGTATGCGGATGCATTGAGTGATTCCGAACCCATTGTACATCAGAATATTACGATAGATATCGATAGAAAATGGGATGTCTATAGAAAAACCTTTAATACGGATGCAATATTTGAATTTGGAAAAGGCAAAGGCCATGCTTTTGATGGTAGTCCAGATATAGAAATGGATAGATTTTCACTCACAACCACCAACCTTGAAGCAAGATCAGATGAAAATTGGGAAAATGTGTACGAAGTAGAACCAATTATCAAGTTTGTAGGTATTTCGCCTACTTTCAAATCTTACTATTTTGGTAATAATAGAACAAGAGATAGTCTAGACGTAACTGCCATATTAAACAAAGTAGTGAAAAACATCAACATAGATGAAGCATATTATGAACCTGTTACGAATACAGTACTAAATAAAGTTAAAAATACTATAACAAAAACTGATCAACCAAAGGTAAAAGCTGATGCATGTTATTATTATTTGAGGGAATTTATGAATGATAGATTCTATCCTTCTAAAGCCATAAAAAGTATAAAATCAGGTACAGAAACCTATGAATCTATATACGGCGACTTCACTTCAATGGAAGAAATGGTCTTTTTATCCTTATTTACTTCTATGTTGAGAGACTTTAAAGTTGAGACAGAAGTTGTCGCATTATTAGCTGATAGAATGGGAGACTTATCTAATGCTGTCACACTTAATGAACTATATTTTGGGGTCTATGTGCCAAGTTGTGATACTTACTATTGGCCGATGAATAAAAATAGTACACACCTAGACATCCCGTACGAAATCATGTCAGGCGCTAAGGGCAAAGGTATATTAGATAAAAAGGATAAAAAACTAGAAAACAAACCAAAAGATAGAATGGTATCACCGGTAACAGCAGACCACAATAAAGAAAAAAATGTCATGAGTTTCAGTTTTAATTTAACGGACTACACCACAAAGATCAAAAAACAAATGACCGCAACAGGTTATCAAAAGAAAAATTACAAATCGTTTATCGAAGAGTTTGGTGATAATATGTTTTTGGATTTCTTAAGCATGTATAATGATACGGATGTGAAAGATGAGCTAGAAGATTATAAAACAAAATCTGCAAAAGATAAAAAGGGCGTTTATGAAGATTTTGTGGAAAAGTCTGACAAAAAAATGGCTGATGCTTTTAAATCTTGGATAGAAGAAAAAGATACAAAAACAGAACTACTCACCTTTGAAACAATATCAAGTGGAAGATCATCAGATCAGCCAGATTTGAAAGTAGAAGCTGAATATACCACGGATGGATTGCTAAAAAAGTTAGGGCCAAATCTCATTTTCGATATTGGTAAAAATATAGGTGGACAAGTATTTATAGAAGAAAAATCAAAAACAGGTCGCAAACATGATATCTTTATGGGTGCAGCACGTTTGTATGAATATCAGATGGAAGTAGAAATCCCCGAAGGATACTTTATAGAAAATATCGAATCCCTTAATAAATCTGTCACTAGCGAGTACATCTCTTTTAAATCTACCGCAGTGATAGAAGGTAATAAACTAAAGGTAAATACCTACAAATCTTACGATAAACCCAAAGCCCCTAAAAGTGCCTGGAATGACATCGTAAAAGTCATAGATGAAGCGTATAAGTTCTCGCAAGAAAAAGTGATATTAAAAAAGAAATCTTAGGGAGTGGTTTATTTAAGGTCTGTTGTAAAAGTCAGCCAATCTTATTGTTCGTTATTGTTTCGGAGACGTTTGTTCAAAAAACAGCAATAGTGAATGAAGTTGCAAAAGTGCGTCTATTGCCAAACATGCAAAATATTTACAAGAATGGCTAAAATGGCAATAGAAAAAGCATTTTGTAACGAGAATGAACGGTGCTACGCAATTG
>DAOLFJ010000089.1:0-15286 GCA_035326365.1 Saprospiraceae bacterium
GGCATCCTGTGCAGAACGAATGAAAGCGATGAACTGATCAAAAGGCGCATTTAGCTGCCCTACGATGTACTGTATTGCAAAAAGCGTACCCAAGGTGATCTGCCCATTAATCACAGCTCTAGCCGCTATGAAGGTGATGAGTATATCCTTAAGTCGATTAAAAAATAAGGCACCAAAATCCTGATACTGACGCAAGGCGAGTGATTTGGATTGTACCCTAAAGAGCAAGGCTTGTATATCTATCCACTTCCATCGTCGCTTGCGCTCGCTACCTTGCAGCTTGATCTCCTGCATACCATTGATCATCTCGAAGAGTGTGCTCTGATTGTCAGAAGCTTGCTGAAAAGCGAGGTAATCTAGGTCGGCCCTTCGTTTCATAAAGATCATGACCCAAGCTATGTACAAAGTGGTAAAAATCAAAAACACCCCAAATATCAATAAATCATACATTGCTAAAATACCGCTGAAGACTACTACCGATAGAAAGGAAAAAAATATACTCAGCACCGATCCTGTGAGAAAACTCTCTACTCGATTATTGTCTTGAATGCGCTGTATGAGATCACCTACATTTTTGCTATCAAAATAACCCAAGGGTAGCCGCATGAGCCGAATTAGAAAATCCGATATGAGCGAGACATTGACCCGCTTGCCGATCTGCAAGATGATCCACGACTGTATGAACTGTACAAAGGTCTGACTGATAAAGAGTACCAACTGTGCGATCAGTATGAGCGTGACAAAGGATAGATTCTGGTTTTGTACACCTACATCGATGAGTGACTGGGTAAGGAAGGGAAACATCACCTGAAAGACCAATCCCACCAAGATGCCGATCATAAACTGTATGATGAGCCGCTTGTAAGGTGATAGGTAGGGAAGTAAACCACTCCACACACCTTTGGAAGTAGCGACTTCGCCTGCCTGATAAAATTCTGGTGATGGCTCTAGTCCCAGTGCTATCCCTTGCTCGCCATCGCTGCACCATGATTTTTTAAATTGCTCCTTCGTCAGACGTATCTTGCCATGTGCTGGATCTGCCACCCATACATACTTGCTACTGATCTTATACACCACCACAAAGTGTCGTTGCTCCCAGTGTACGATACAAGGCAGTGGAAACTCAATAAGCCCAGGCAAATCTCTATGACTATCATACGTCATCTTTACACCCATAGTGCGTAGTCCGAGACCTTCAGCAGCTTCTGACATTCCTGCCAATGATACCCCTTCCCTAGAGATATGGCACTTCTCTCTCAGCTTTTGTAACGATACCACTCGCCCATGATGATCGGTGATCATCTTGAGACAAGCAGGACCGCAGTCCATAGCATCTAATTGTTGGGTGAATGGGAAGGGCATAGGATGGTTTTAAATTTGAATCCATTGACCTTTTTCGAGATCATAACCACAATCAGAATCATAATAGTAACCACCGTTTTCCTTAAGTTTTGGGATTCTTCTATCGATACACAAATTTCTCAATTCACAATCTTTACATTTTTCAATCACACCTTTTGAAATTTTCCAAACATCAAACTTACTACCGATGTTATCTGAAGAAATATTACTATCCGAAATGTGCCCAAAACTTTTTCCTTCCATAAATTCGTCATTAAAGAACTTTCCATCATATGCTATGACGATTTTTCCATTAAAATAAACATTTCTAACCTGTGCTTCTGAAATAAATCTCAAGTTAGCATGACTATTATCTACTTTTACATTTAATCTAGTATCAAGAATGTTATTTGTTTTGTAAGTTATTTGATAAGCTCCAAATTTATTTTGAACAGTTTCTGTTCTTTCGGAATCACACTCAAATTTTGTAATTTTGATTGTTTTCATACATTTTTCAAGAATTGATTCGCAAGTATCTTTGCATAAACAATTTTGAAGATCTACCAAATGAATGCTTGAAACATTTGTAGTGTTCAATAAAGTAGTAAAGTTAAGATACTTATCAATATCATCTAAGTTCAATAACCTAAGCTCTAATGAAATGATGTCATATTTTTGTATTATATCCCTATATATTTCATAACTTATATGATCACATTTAAAATCAATGTATATAATTATGGTATTAAAAGTACTTTTCTCTACATATTCAAACTTAATTTTTTGAACAGATTTATTTTCTGACGTAAATATAAGTAGTTTATTGTTTTTTAAATAATCCATATATTCCTTATATGCATCATAATACTCTGTTGCTTTGTATTGGGTTTCAATTATTTCTAAGTCTATTTTTCCATCATATTGTTTAAGGAACTTTGTAAGCGATTGAGGGATAAATGAAACGTACTGAGTTTGTACCTCACACAGCAAATCACGATACTTACCTTTGGTGATATGAACACTTGGCTTTAATTTAAATAACATTGTCAAAGATCATTATATTTTAACATAAAAACTTGATTATGTACCACATCAATCGATCTACGCCCGAGTACAAAAACATGATTTCCAATCAATATTTTACGTTTGGGATAATATATATTTTTTACATTTATATTCAACCTATGCCATATCCTATAAATCTCATCCCAGCAAAAATAATTGATTTCATTATTAATACATATATTAAAATTTGATAATACAAAATTAAAATTTGTCTTAGACTCAGGAAAAATAATTTGGGTTTTTAATTTTAAATTAGCTAAATCATAATTTGATAATATGTTATGAACATTATCCAATATTAAAAAATTTCGTCCATCAATCTTAGTATCAAAATTAATTCCTTGAGTTGCTACTTGAAAATTGGAAACATATGATAGTTGATCATTATGCACTATTAAATCTTTAATATCTCCTTTCCAATTTGGGTCTTTAGTTATATCTAGTCGTTCTATCCCATAATCAATGTCTCTATCGTCGGGAGCTTTTAAGTTTCGCAAATAAATCGATTTAATTATGTTATAATTACGGTTCGCATCTTTAGCATTTTTTTCATTAAAAATATTGTAAAGTAATTTTCTATTATAATTTTTTGTATTGTATGCATAAATATCTAGCATATTACCATGCTGTGATACGACCTTTTTAATGAGCATAGAGTCTTTAAAAAAAACAATACCATCAAAAATTTCATTATACTTCTTTCTCGATATTATTGATTGTTCTTTTAAAATAAAGTTTGAATCTCCTTGGATAGTAAATGGAATACAGTCTTTGTTCCCAAGTAGATAATACTGACCTGAAACGTATCCTTTTTCAATGGATTGGTATTTACCTTTTTGTTCAAATTTATAATTTAATTGTGTATAATTACCCAAAGAATCATAAAACTTTAAGTACACATGATCACCTTTACTTTGTAATGCAACAATTTGATTTTCAATTAAATAAATATCAGAAAAATTGGTATTTTTTAAATCTGAAATATGCTCCGTCGGACTTACTGTGATCTCATCTATTTCATACCATAATGGCTTAAGTTTTATTGTTATATTTAGGCGTTGGGTTTGTTCCTTCAATATTGTATCTTTTGTTTCAAATGATAAGTGTTTAATAGTAATTTTAATGGTATTTTCTTTTTGCAAAGATACTTTTGCAAACCCATCTACATTAGTAATGCTACTAAAAGTATCTTGTAAAAAAATATTGGCATCTTGTATAGGGAAATTTTGATCATCAAGAATTCGAATGAATAAATATTTTTGTTTCTGACCATGTAGGTTATATAAAAGAAACAAAAAACAAACAATCATCCAATATTTTCTATTTTCTTCCATAGTCTCTTATCTATAGTGTTGACACTAATTTATATGAGTATTTGGTAATTATTTTTATACCTTTATTATCAGCAGACTTCACATAATTGTATTGTTTTTTGACTAAGAACTTAGTAAAAAATGGTAAATTACTATCACATTTTATCAATTCCTTTGCATCAAAATATTTTTTATCGACACTAGTCACATTAATACTCTTCATTTTTTTATATATTTGATAAGCTCCAAGGCAACATTTTTATATATTTGATCCCCTAGATAAAAATTAAATAAATCAAACTCACCATTTGGGTTCACTTCCAGAAAATAGTACTTTCCATCTTTTTTACTCTTTATGAAATCAAATGAGCCTGTCATTAAGTTCATCTTTCGCAAAAGTTTTTTACATTTAGATACAATTTCATTTGGCATTTTAATAGGAAATACATAATTAGGATTATCAAAATCATAATTTCTGACATCAACTTTTGTATTCTCACTTTCTTGAGATAAAATTCCAAGACTATAAACCAAGCTTCCAAATATAAACATTCTTACTTCAAATTCTTTTTCTATTTCTTCTTGGATTAGGGATGGGAATTCTCCTGTATGAAAATTGATACTTTCATTTATTCTGGTAGTATAAGAGATATAATACTCATTTTTTCTAAAAATTACAAGACCTTTACTGAAAGGTTTAGTAATTATATTTTTATAATTTATACTAACATTTTCAACATGTTTATAATTTATAGAGAAATCAGGGGTGCTTAACCCTATACTTTTCGCAAGATTAGATTGAATCAGTTTATTATGAGATTCCTTTTTAATGTTCCCTACCAACTTACACTTAGAAGTGTTGACTAAGTAACAAATATACTCATCAAATGACTCTAACTCTTGCATTTGCATTTTGTATAATTCTATTTCATTAGACATAGCTTTGTCAGTGGTATTATGATTTCTAACGAATAGCAACTTAATGTTAACTTCATTAAGTTCAAAAAATTTTAATAACATACTAAAATCGGATATGACTACTACATTCTCATTAAACTTTTTAAGCCAAAATGATATTGATTCTACGGATACATCATTTAATTTCGATACTATACAAATCATTTTGTAACATTTTTAAGGGAGAATTAACTCAATAATTCTCCCTTATAAAAATTAATCGAAAGTAATACCACCGGCATTTGAACCTGCACTAGTTCCACCACTAGTTGAAGTATCACCATTTATTCCATCAACCTTGTAAGTCAAATTTGGTTGATCATTAACTGTAGTAGGTGCTTTACCACCTATTACATTTTTGACATCTGCATTAATTGATTTAAAACTATCTAATTTTAACATAACTAAAATATTTAATTTTCTACTTCCCTTCTCTTTTCAATCGCCTCCCCACACTACATGGTTCCGCCGGGTTCTGGTAAGTCCCGTCTGCTTGTCACATCACCGCTGGCCGGCAGCTTTGTGTAAAGGTACAGAAGTCCCTTTTTTGTATCGTTTGATCATAAATACGATACAAACATACGGGCAGTGAGTGCCAAATTTTGGCACTAGACAAATTATTTTTTATTTTTTTTAAATTATTTTTTCTTGCCACTGAAGCAGAAAATCATACTTATAAAATTATATTTTGTCCATGCTTATTTATCCCTTTACCTATCCAATATTGTATGGTCGATGCTTTGATGCGACCGCATAATGATTGGATTTTTGGGTGATGTCGCCTTTGCGACATTTTAGAAATTATTTTTCTCACTATGATCTAAACTTTAAAAATCTGCGTCGTCTATGTGATGATTTGTATTGCTCACAGAACTTGTGCTGCTACAGCAGTATAACACGGATTTCACAGATGTTGCGCTACAGACCTTATAGGTTTTCGAAACCTATAAGGTCTTCGCTAGCCCTGCGTCCACCTTTTATCTTCAGCAAATCCTGATTTCCCACCGTGACCCGAAACTCGTAAGTCACAGCTTCTGTGAGGACGTATGAATTACTAGATTTACAATACACTATAGGGTAGCCTTCTTCCTTCATCTCTTGTATCAGTCGCTGCACAGATCGTTTGCTAATATTTAGTTTTTCTGCAAACTCACTAGCATCGCCTGTCGCTTTTCTTTTAATGAGACAGATCACTCTATCTACTAATCCTGCATTTTCTATCAACTTCATCTCTTTTATGTGTTAAGTTTTAAAATAATCATAAAAACTAATAAAGCCTCACCTGTATAATGAATACTTGTGTGACCTTAATAAATGATGTGTGATGTAGGTATGACTAGAAAACGGGGTTAGTCTTTTCACAGTACATAACTTTACCACAATATGTATATTTTCTCTTTTTCGCAAGAAAATAATGCCCAATCTGTCTTATTTGGAAGTTGCAAAATTGCCTATGTAAAAACAACGACAACCTAACATTAAAAAACATTACTGCTTTTTAATCTCCCAAACTTATAATTTCCAACTTATTCTCAAAACTTAAACGTAAAAGTAAAATATTTATGATGATAATAAACTAAATAATTTTTTTTTAACAATAATTCTTAATACTCATATCGTGAGATTTCCTGATCAGTTTTCATAAACCATAAAAAAAGTGGTGTATAGATCATGTTACTTTGGGTATTTCACATCCCATTTTCACAGCTAATTTTATTATTTAAAGTTCACTTCCGAAGGTGGTTAATTTCAATTACAATTTACCATAGCCACCTACTTCCTCGTAATAAGCTTTGTAAATGACTTTCGATTTTCAAGCTTAATATGTGCCATATAAACACCATGCTTAAGTTCAGAAATATCAACCACGTGATGTTTGGTCTCTAAAAGCTTCAGTCCTTGTAAATCATAAATTTCAATTTTATTTAGTTGTCCATCACACTCAATGAAGATAAAGTCTTCTGTGGGATTTGGATACAATTTTATATTTTCTTCTGCATTAGATACTAGGTTCGAAGATGTCGTGTACACTTCGAATATGTCATCATCTACAGAGCAATTAAGTGAATCGGTGATGGTCAGATGATAAAAGGTGGTGGTATCATTCCATACCACTGGATTTTCTATGGTGGTATCTGAAATCATAAAATTGGGTGACCAAGTATAACTCAGGTGCCCCCAACTGCTTTGGGCTGCTACCCAAAGCATGACTGTATCTTGTGGCATCTTGCCCATCGCTTTATCAATAGTCAAGAAAATCCAGTCACTAAAATTGATGGTTACAGAATCCACACAGGTTTTGCCATTAGAAGTGATTCCCGTCAAATAATAAGTAACTGTTTTTTCATAGTGTTCGTTGATGATTGGTTGGAGCGTTGCGGTATCGCTTAGCATACTAGACGCATAATATGTTTTATTTAAACCAGGAAAAAAATAAGTAGACTCCCATTTTACTTGGATGACATCACCACTTATGACAGTGCCAAATAATTGTGGACTGTCATTTATTTCTTCAAGACATAGATTTCTATTTTCGCCTGCATCGATGACGCATTGACTAAATATGATATTTGAAGTAAGTAGAATTAAAAGTAGTGTAAAATAAAAAATTTTCATTTAGAGTTTTGTTAATGGTATGAAGTTATGTTATCACAACAAAAATACAAAATTAAAATTAACCAGACAAATTGTAGGCGTATTTTGTATAATAATAACTCATACGATATCATATTCAAGATATTATCAGCTTTTAACCTCGTGAAAATTAACTTAACAGACTAGTAAGATAAATCAGTTCTTACAACTTGAAAATGATTTAAAGGATACCTTATTGGGTTCTAAATTGTTTAGGCTTTTGTTTCTATGCTGCAAGGATTACAATTTCATTGATTCTATTTTGTCTATTTCTGCTCGTTAGACAACCATTTTAATTATTCATTGTATTTAGACATTCAATAATTTTCTTTTATGTCTATTTTTACCACGCCACTTCAGATTGGATACTTTATGGGATTGCTTTTTGCGGTGATTTTTTGGTATCGTGGTTATAGAGACGAGCGACATTCTGATCTATTCCTAGGCTTTGTAGTTTTCTTTTTAGCTATGACTTTGCAAGATTACACTTTTGGGTTTTCGGGTATTAATTATCTTTGGGAAGAAATGAATGGTTTTCCACGTTACTTTTCATTGGCATTCGCACCTACCGTTTGGTTTTATTTGAGAGCTCAGATCAATCGTGCTTTTAGATTCAGTGGCAAAGATTGGTTACATTACCTACCCTATTTCACTTATGTAGCCATTAGTTTATTTGTATTTTTCTCAGGTACAGCTACCGTGTATGCCTTCCAAAATGGAAAGTTTGCCATTTTAATCAGTGCTATAGAGCGATTGGTTATTTGGACATCATACATTTATTATCTTTATCAATCCCTCAAGTTATATAAATCTTACAGAACTTGGGCCGAAAACCAATTTTCAAACCAGGAAACAATCAGTTTTATTTGGCTCCGGAATTTTATTTACGTCATAGTCATTGGCGAAATATTTAGATGGATATGGTATTGGATAGATGTTGCATTAGATCTTAGGTTTGAAGAAGATTGGTGGTGGCAATTATTAACGATCATGATTACATTGTATGTAGGAATAGAAGGTTATGCGCAGAAGCAGCCTATTAATCTAACTTTTGATCCAAAACAAACCACTAATGAATCTAGCCTTCCTGAAATCGAATACTTAGTTTCCGAACCAATCCAAGATGAACCTTTAAAAGAAGAAACTCCACTCAACAACGATATAGATTATGTGCCTTGGGAGGTAAAACTGCTCGAACTAATGACAAATGAAAAACCATATTTGGATGCAGAACTATCACTGACAGACCTTGCAAAAAAGCTAAAAACAAATACAAGCATACTGTCCGCTGTGATCAACCAGCGTTTCGGCAAAAACTTTAACGACTTCGTAAATGAATATCGTGTCACAGAGTTTGAAAAATTAGCAAAATCCAAAGATTACAAAAATCTCACCATACTTGCCATTGCTTACGACTGTGGATTTAATTCGAAAGCTACATTCAATCGGTCTGTCAAAAAACTAAGGCAAGTATCTCCAAGTGAATTGATGTCAAAAAAAATAGATTGATTTTGGTTTAATGTTTTAATTATAAGTAAAACATCTACAGAAGGATAAATTTTACTCAAATCCAGCAAAATAAGGTCTCAAATTAGCATTTGAAACGCCACTCCTTTCTTCAAACTATACTTTTGAGCCATTATTAATCATCAAAATATTTTAAAAATGAAAAGTTTATCAATCATCTGTATGATGTTATTTTCTTATGTTTCACTATTTAGTCAATTACGCGGCTCAGGAATTATCGTCAATAAACAATATGATTTTACTAATTTCGACAAGTTAGAACTCTTGGATTTAGATGGCGCTATAACAGTTGAGATTGGTCAAAAATGGAGTGTTCTTGTTGACATTGATGAAAATCTTTTGCCATTACTATCTTTCTATGAAAACAAATCAGAGACACAACTTCGTATCTTTCTTAAAGATAATAAAAACAACAAAAAATACATAGAAAATACCAACATCAATATCAAAATTACAATGCCAGAAGTATCTGTGATCAAACATAATGGAAACAGCAAACTCTCCGTAAACAATATCGTCGGTCGATACCTAGGTATAGAAAATGGTTCGAATGCCACCACTATGTTATCAGGTAGTATTGACCAATTAGATATAAAAAATACAGGTAATGGCAACTTAATTGCTACCCAATTAACCACAAAAACCGCGGACATAAAATGTAGAGGAAATGGCAATGTCAAAGTAAATGTTGTTGATAAAATCACAGCTAGAGTTTCTGGAAATGGTAGTGTATTTAATGAAGGAAAGGCCGTATTTGAAAACTCATCTACGATTGGAAACGGAAGACTTATACAACAATAAATATTCATTTAAAACAAAAATATCAAACCCAATGCAAATATTAAAACGATTAACCAGGCCTATCAACATGCCAAACATCTGGCAAGATCTTTTTCTCGCAATCCCGAGGATAATTTGTGGATTTTTGCTCACTACACAATTTGGTGCATCAAAATTTGGCCTGCCTTGGTCACCAGAAGATAATAATCTAGATTTCTTTGAAGTTGCCTTTTGGTTCCCTACAGATGTTGCAGAATATGGTGGTGTCTTTGCTATATTTCCTGTATTTTTTGCTTGGATGGGAGCGTTTAGCGAAGCTGTTGGTGGCATCTTCTTGATCCTTGGTTTTCAGACGCGATTGTTTGCACTACTTACGATCTGTACCATGTTGGTCGCTATATTTTTGCAACAGTTTGATCAAGGTATTTGGAATATGCTGCCAGCTATGGGATTTTTATGGATAGGCATGTTTTACTTTATTATTGGTTCTGGCAGATTCGGCATCGATTATTTAATCTCTAAAAAATTCACAAAATGAGACTCATTAAATTTATAGTATTCTCCAGTTTATTATTCAGTATATCAAGCTGTGTACAAGAATCATATGTACGTCATATCAAAGTGACCTTAGATGTTTCAGCAATAGATAGTATCACTTCTGTCGGAATCAGAGGAAAAGGTCAACCTTTATCATGGCAGACAGACTATCCGATGCAAGCGTCGGTCAAAGATAGTTTCTATACAGCCGTCATTACTACTACCACAGGATATAAGTTTGGAGAATGCAAATTTACAGTCAATGGCGATTTCGAATTAAAAGGCGAAGAAAATAGAAGGGTTTATTTTGCGGAGTCTGATACAACTTATTACCATGCAGTATTTGGAATAAATCAGTAATTTATTGGCAACATCAGGCTTTGTGTTATTGTGTAAAACATAAAGCCTGATGTAGCTTTTTGTAATTTTGAAAAAAGAATGTTCCTTTCAAAAAAACATACCTTATTTATTTCACAAGCAATCCCAATAAAACAACATTGATATTTGGTTTTATTCCAAAATACAATACCTTTGCTTTTGTAAAAACATTAAAAAACATAACGATCTTAAATTAACTTTACTTTTTAATAATTACACTGAAAAATTTAAATAACAACTTAAATCTATTTTATGAATATTTCTAAATTATCTTTTCCAATTGTATTATTGGCCTTTGTTTTATCTAGTTCAGCATTTGGTTCCACATATACAGGTATATCAAACAATGATCAAGACACGCTCAAATCATATGTGCCCACAGTTGGTAAAAGAGCTATTGCAATAAATATAAATCCCGTAATTAGCTATCTAGGTAATATGTTTAACGGAAGCACAGGAAATAGCTTAGATATCTCGGCAGCTAATGTCTTGTACAGAAAATTCAAAGAAAATAATACAGTTAAAAGGTATCGATTAAATTTCGGAATTTCGACTAATCAATCCAGTTTAATTAACTCAAACAGTACTTTCCCATTTAGACTCGATGCTGGTACTCGAAGAAGTTTCAATTCTTCTTTGTCTTTTGCTTATGGAAAAGAAAAAAGATACAACTATAAGAAACTTTCTTTATACACTGGTTGGGAAATACTAATTGGGGTGAGCCATTATTCTAGTTCTTATAATTATGACTACAATGATGGTGATATCTATTCAGGTGACATCTTACAGCAAAACCTTACCCGAATAAAATCAGGTCCTTCTTACACTGGAGTATCTGTAGGAGTAGCAGGTTTATTAGGTGCTGAATATTATTTTTCTAAAATGTTTTTTGTAGGTACGGAGCTTTCAGTTCCACTAATATTTAGTATCACTAGAGAAGAAGGCTATAAATATGAAAGAGCTAATTTAATTTGGCCAGAAAATGTGGTGCGAGTCACTGATGAATTAAGTGATGACGCAAGAAATTTATTATCCGGAAGTGTTAGAAGTACAGATTTAATACAATTTAGGGCTGGTATTACCTTTTAATTATATCTATTAGTATTATGAATGGTCAATTCAAATATTTTTCATTTGCTATCTTCTCAATATTACTTTTTCCTTCTTGCTCTAAAGTATATTTTGATACTCAACAACAAACTTCAACTCTTGATAATGCAAAAAACATAAGCAGTCACGAAGTGTCTATCGGCGAGTGGATTACATACATAGTCACAACTAGTTTTACTGAAAATGAAAAACCAATCCATTTAGGTGATCATTTAGATATTATAAAATCTAAGCTACCACTGTCAGGAATGGGACATTGGAATGATTATGTTTTTGAATCTTTGATAAAAAAATCTCAGTTGTCATCCCAAACAAAAGTCTACAATCATTGCACAAACAAACACTTTAAAATTATTTTACCTAAATCTGCTTGGGATTCAATTGTAACTAACAAATTATTAGAATTACCTATCGTGGGTATATCATACGAGCAAGTATTGGATTATTTAGCTTATAAAAAAGATATCTTAAATAATTGTAAAATAAAAGGCGATAAAACGAATGAAACTTTTGAGTTTGATTGCTTTCTACCAACA
The DNA here is from genome assembly GCA_035326365.1 of Saprospiraceae bacterium. Classification (GTDB taxonomy): domain Bacteria; phylum Bacteroidota; class Bacteroidia; order Chitinophagales; family Saprospiraceae; genus OLB9. Next base: position 12,179 of record DAOLFJ010000089.1, read on the forward strand.
CCTGATATTTTTGACAAACTGGTCAAAGATAGTGGTTTCCCATGCAAGAATGTATGTGATTCGATAAACAAATTGGGTTGCAGTTTTTATAACTATAGAAACTCTTTATGTTTTGACTGCCCTATAGCAATGAAATTTATTAATCATTCTGTTTTTAAATATATTGGACTAGCTCCTCTTTATGTTTGGACTTACGTTCCAGCAAATGAACATTACAATTTAATTGGCAATGTGGCAGAAATGACTTCCATAAAAGGTATCGCTAAAGGCGGAAGTTATCATCATTATGCAAGTGAAATAGGAGAACACAAAGTACAAAAATACACCAAACCTGAACCATGGTTGGGCTTCAGGGTATGGTTTCGTACTTATCCAAAATGATGTGACAAAATAGATAGGCAAAAGAAACTGATTACAACCATAATTCTTTTAATAACAATTATAATAAATCATCTACTTACGACAGTGAATCGTGTTATTCAGGCTACTTATATAATGTTATGAAATTTCATGGCACAATAATTGGACATATTCTTGAAATATTTCTTTACTATCTGCCTTTTCATTGACATTTAAATAAGAAAAGCATGAATTTCAGCAAGTTACCATCGATTATAAAACTAATTCTCCTACAAATCATCGAAGAGATAGAGCGCCGCATTAATGCAAAACGCGGTGTTGATGGAGAAGAAGCCAATTTTGCTAGCTCTGTCTACACGTCGCTAAAATTTATTGTCCTAGACCAAGTGGATGTTATAGTGGATGATGCGGTAGGTTATGCCAAAAAACAAATCAATGAATTAGCTACTCTAGTTGCCCAAAAAACATCCGTCATTTTGGCTTCTATCTACTATATGTTTGTCATTTTAGGTTTGGTGTTTACTGCGTTCGTATTTTTTGCTATCGCATTGGCGTTATACATTGGCGAATTATTGGGCAACCACTATTGGGGCTTCTTGATAGCAGGCGGTGTGACGGTATTAATGGTCATCATTGTGTACATGCGTGGGCGAAAAACCATTTCTGAAAGGATCAAAAATCATTTATTAAGTCAAATATCTTGACATTGACCCACTGTATGAATTTGAGTTATTACAACCTACATTTACTTGCTTTTAAGCCTTCCTATCTTCTAATTGTTTGGTGATTTCTCTTGCTTTTTGCTCTGTCAAATCATAATCTCGCATTACCCACATGGCAATCAATGTACCTGTGATAGGAATGGCAGAATAGAAGAATCTCAATCCTGAAACTGCTCCATCTGCTTGCACAGCCGCATCAGGATTAAAATCTACCAAGGTCATGATGGCACCTGTCAATAATCCTGCAATGGCAAAACCAAACTTCACCATCCACCAATAGATCGCCCCGAAAATACCTTCTCTACGTTTACCTGAATTTAATTCGTCAAGGTCACAAACATCGGCCGTCATCGACATCATCAAGGTAAACAAGCTACCTATACCAAATGAAAAGAATGGTAATCCAAATAAAAACATATACGGTTTGCCAGGTATAAATAAAAACCAAAGCAAGATATAACCCAATATTGAAATCCCTTGTGATAATAGGAAAGCATTCTTTTTACCCATTTTATTAGACATTCGGGCTACAATAGGTATTACCATAAAGGTAGTAGCTAATGCACCGACACTTCCAAATAAGGTAGGCCATATACCTGCTGCGCCTGCATCTCCATTAAAAAGATAATAAACCACTATAAAAAAGGAAAAACTTGCAACAGTATTAAATGCATTAAAGATAAAAAAGGTAGCAATACATAACTTTCTAAATGGTCTGTAACTAAATGCTTCCTTAAATCCTGCTAGGATTTCCGCCATACTTTTTCCTATCGCACTTAGCGTTAATGGTGAAAATGTAGTTTCGTTAATGGTGGATTTACTTTTGATAAATATGGCAGGTATCATCGCTAATAACATGCAAGAAATCCCGACCCAAACAGCTAAGCTCCTTGTAGCTGTGTCTGCATTTGGAAACCACTCCGGATCATACATCACTACCCAAAACCAAGGCGCTATGACCCAAGCCCACTGCCCTATCCATTGAGCAACAGCCATGATACTCGTACGCTCGTGAAAGTCATCGCTCATCTCATAACCCATCGCCACATATGGCACACTAAATATGGTAAGTCCCAAATAGAACATAAAAGACCACATTAAGAAATATATAAAATTATAGTTTAGTCCACTCTCTCTGTACAATTGCCACATGACCACAAATGAAATACCCATAATAATGGCACCTATGAAGACATAATGTCTACGTCTACCCCATTTAGATCTTGTGTTGTCAGATATAAAACCCATAATCGGATCCGTCACAGCATCAAATACCCTTGGTAAAAAAAACAAGATACCCCACATCCACGCGGGAAATCCAAGATCCTGGACCAAAACGACCATAAATATCCCCAAAGCTGCGGGAAACATTTGATTGGCCAACATTCCTAGTCCAAAAGCGACTTTCTGTCCCATTGGAACTTTTCCTTTTACTGATGTTTTAATACTTGACATGATTGATTGTTTGTTTTTCGTTTTGTGTGAATGAATTACTTTTTCGCTTTTATATCTTGTAAAGTTGGGGGTACTTTGACATCTTTCATCAATGCTTCCTTATTGCCATTATATGTCTTGGTGATATGTAGACCGTCTCTTGTGAGTCCTTTAAAAACACCTTTATCTACTTCATCCCAAAGCGCATATTTTGCTTGTCCTTGCAGATTAATTAGTCCAAAATGATTTTCAGATCCTTGTGGATTGGCAGCATCTTTCCATTGCTCATCAAATGCTTCAAAGTAAAAACAAGTAATGTTGTTTTTATTAGTCCAAGCCCGCATTAAGTCATGATATGTTCCACTCTTAAATTCATCTGCGGCTCTTGATCCATTATGCCCATAAAACTCATTGGATTGTGAAGTCCATCCTGTTTCTCCGATGTGGACTGGTTTGTCTATACCTAAACTTTTCATATAAGTCACCACGCTTTGATATTGTGATATGGCATAATCTCGTGTTCTGATCATAGCAGCATCTATTTTCGCTGAATCAGAGTTATTTATTTCATGGTCTCTTACACCCCAAAAAT